>NZ_JARWNC010000033.1:0-133904 GCF_029854675.1 Akkermansia sp. N21169
CTTCGCACATGCCGCCATCCGGCGTGCCGCCAAAGCCGATGCGCCCGGCATAGTCCCCGTCCCCGTTGGCGCAGCTTTCATTGCATGGATCGTTGCAGGGCTGGCATGGAGTGTCTTCCTGGGTGGGTGAAGCGCTGCTGGAGCTGGAGGATGACTCGGAGGACGAACTGGAAGAAGGCTCCGAAGAGGAACTGCTACTCGAAGAAGATGGAGAAGAACTGCTGCTTGACGAGGAAGACGGCACGCTGGAACTCGACGAAGAGGATGGTACGCTACTGCTCGATGAGGAGGATGGTACGCTACTGCTCGATGAGGAGGATGGTACGCTGGAACTTGACGATGAGGACGTGGGAGGGCTTGACGAAGATGAGGGAGAACTGGAACTAGCCGACGAGGACAGAGAACTTGAGCTAGCCGACGAGGAGGGGGCGCTGGAGCTTGCCGAAGACGAGGGGAGAGCAGAGGAACTGGAAACCGGAGCAGCGCTGCTGGAGAGCGAGGGGACCGCCCCGGGCAGACGGGAGGCGGGGGTGGCGTTTTCCGGATTGGAGGCCGGAGAGGCGGAATCTGAAACAGGCGTATTCATGACAGGACGCAAAATGAATGGTTTGAGCACACACAGGACAGAAAAGCAGGAATAAAAACCTTCCTGTCACTCTACACAATCAATCTTCAAATCCCTTGTGTCAAGATTCAAAATAAATAATTTTCCAATCAAGAAAAGATTAGGAAGGAAGAGGGAAACAGATGCCACGATTTCCCCGGAAAAGGCGAAGGGAAAAACAGGACTCCCCCGGCATGAAGAGGAGAGGGAAAATGGGCAAGCCGCCCTGATTTACTGAACCCTGCCGCGCAGGGTCTCCAGGCGGGTGTAGAACTGGTCCGTCACGCCGGGAATAACGGGAAAAGCGGCATCCTGAAAAGGGGAGGGGATTGAGTCCTCAAACATATGTGGTGAGTTTTCCCGTATTTTTCTGAAAAACTGATTCAATGCATCATAAGTTGACAAAAAAAGCTGTCTCACTTGCCTTGAGTGAGACAGCCCTATTATTTAAGGTGTGTTGGATTTAGTAACTTGAACGGTGTGAACTGTGAGAACTATGCGAGCTGTGAGAACTGTGAGAAGAATGACCCATTTCACGCGGCAAATCCTTATCGGTGATAGCCTGATCAAAATACAAAGGAGTGGTTTCCTGGGTGTTAGTGATCTGAGAATTGCGCATTTCCAGTTCAGTTTGAATGTTCTCATGAGAATCAGCTTTAGCCCCTCCAGCCAGAGACAAGAGTCCTAAAACTGATGTTATGATAAATTTACATTTCATGGTTTTGTCTTCCTTTCTGAGATCTATACTATAGGACTGATGCCTTTCGTCAAGTAAGAATCACTCGTCAAGAATATTCCACAACATTCGTTTTTTTGAGAACAAGAAGCGCATTCGGGTACATACCCTTGTTTCCAGTCAGAAATCGATCGTGTCGCAAAACGTCGATATTCTTCAGGCAAAATGCAAAGGGGAATGTTGTAAATCGAAACATTCATACCCATTCTATCAAGAATTTTTACAGCTTGGCATAAACCGGTGATATAATTTATAGGATCTACCCAAATCTGATCATAGTGATCTCGGGCATGTCCAATTATTTCTTGTCCCATGAAGGCCACATGGTCAACAAATGGAAAATTTCTGTAAACAAATGTTGCGAAGTCTGGAAGATAAATGTGATTTTTCTTTGTTATAACTGGCCTAATTTCAATTTGTTGTCTTAGCTTGGCTAGATTGGTGATACCCTTGACCGTTTTAGAGAACCCTCCTTTAAGACCATTTATAGATTCTTGGCATGAAGCGACATCTGAATGAAGTGATACGCAAAATGTTGTATTTAATGGGGATGCCAATGCCAAACGCTTGGCTTTATTAAAGTCTGCAAGAGCTACTGCATTGGTCAAAATATCAACTTGGCATGCAGGGAATTTTTTGTTGATGATACGGAAGTATTCAATAATACGGTCTGGAAACAAAGTGGGTTCTCCTCCAGAAATACAGATAACTTTTGGATCTTCTTTTAGGAGATACAAAATGGTTAAATTTCTTTCATGAACTGTGGGATCGTCTTTTTTAGGAGGTTGAGGGCACATGATACACCGAACGTTACACGCATCCGTTGTAAAAAGAGAATTATGAATAGAGCCTTGTTTCCATACCAAATAACAGGATCCATCTGATTTTACAGTGACGATATCTCCTTCTTGCAATTGATCGGTATCTTTGGCAATAGCAGGATAGCCAAAAGCTTTTGAAACATCATTTGAAAGTAAAAGAGTTTTCTTTCTATCGCGAAATGTTTTATGTTTTGAAATACGCAATGTTTTTCCAGTATCATCTAATTGTGAATAAGATAGTTGCAATTGAAATTCTCTCATAATTTTCTATTCTATTTAACAATCCAAGAATGAATAATATTCAAAAAATCCTGATCTTCTAGTTTTGAAAAAATATATTCAAAAATGCCTTTCTGTTTTTTGCAGAAAAAGCTATCGGGTCTGGCATTAGCGATGCTGCCTGTTTCAAGATAATTTCTAAACACATCTACACCACAATATGTTCGAAATGCACATTCCGAGCATCCAGGCATGCATTCAATACAACTTGAAGAAACAATTTCTTTGAGTATATCACTCTCAAAAATTTCATGATATGTGTTAGTAAAAACATTTCCCATACAAAAATGAGTGTTACCCATACGCGCTAACATGCGTCCTTCGTCAGCAGGATAGACATCTCCATTGAAATCATAAATAACTCCGCTAATACCTGCTCCAGAAGGAGACTGTAGATCTACAAAACCTGTAGAAAATGGGGTAAGAATCCGTCTTGCCAGGAGTTCAGTATAGAACTCGACAAATTTTCTTCCTTGTTTATTAATTTTTATTATATACTCAATACCTTTCTTATACATTTCAAGAAATCGATCAGCAGTATAGTAGAGTTTATTTTTATAAGCATCTCCGTATGGATTGAGACAGCGGAAGAAAATACCATTGAATTCCAGTTTTATGTATTCGTCTATGATTTCTTCAATTCTATTGAGTGAATCACTGCTAGCTGTCATTAAGGCAGCAACTTTGTCGTGTCCCAAAATTTCTCGTGCATGCTGCAAATTTTTGACAAATTTATCATAACTGCTAGTACTGGTACGCATAATGCGATGACTATCATGCAAATCCTTTGGTCCGTCTAAAGAAGTGGAAATATAAATATCGTGTTCTTTGAAAAATTTTAAATGTTCATCATTTAAAGAAAAAATGTTAGAGCAAACAACGAAGGATAGTTTTTTTTCAGCGGTCCTATTGAGTTGCTTGGCATAAAGAACAGCGGCGGTCAAGGTTTCCCAATTGAGCAAGGGCTCACCTCCTTGAAATTCTATTTTGAGATGCTTGCTGGGTGCCATGAAAATATTGTCAATTACCTTCCTGGCAACTTCAGGAGACATATCGTATTTATACGCATCCTCCTTTTCACTGGATACCTGGCAATATTCACATTTATGATTACACTTTAAAGTAATAACCATCATATGCAGGACAGTAAAGTCGCGCAAAAAAGCTTTTCTTGTTCGGTATTTGGCCGCACTTAATTCAATAGCTGTAGCCAAATGCTCTGGTTGTGTTATGAAATGCCGACTTTCCAGTTGATGTAGTAATTCATCGGGCAAAGAATTCCAAATATTGTTTCGTATGTTATCAAAATGGTTGAGAGAAACCCAAATATAATCTCCGCATTCATTTACTAAAAGAATGCGATTATCAATACGGCGGTATTCAAAAGGTAGAAGTTGGTAGTTCATTAAGATTTTTTTAATTCCTGTTTAAGATCGGCAATTGGTGAGAATGCCTGCTTCACAATCAGATCCCGAATGGTTCCAAATTGATTATTGAGATCAATACGAATTTGACTATCAATAAGCATAATATTTAATTTTTGTTCTAAAAATTGAATATTATGAGGACACGAATCGAGGGGAGTAATATCAATTGCAAAATCAGATTCTTGTAATGAATTGATGATAACTTGAGCGAAAGGGGTAAGCTCACGACTGGCTGCAAATACAGCCTCTTTTTTGTATATCTTACTATCAACGATGATACGGAATGTTTCTTGCATGAGAAGTCTGGGAATATTTCAAAAAATATAATTTCTTCGTAAAATTTGTCAATCTTCTTTTTTTTGGGTAAGATTAGCAAGAACAAATCCTATCTCATCGTTCATCGTGTTAGATGTTTTTGATAAATTTCTCATTTTCCTGTGAGCAAGACGACATAGTGAGGTGTAGACAATGCAGGATAGTAATCCAAAAAGCTTTCAATATGCGTATTATTGGGGAAGTTACTTTGATCCGACATTTCTGTAAAATATTCCTTGGAGAAGGAGAGTGCAATCTCAGAATCGAAACATAGCAGAAATGATCCTTATGACATACGAAAATGGCACAAAATGATTGGCAATAGGCAAGGCATATGAAACATTATGGGCAACAAACCTTCCCCGCCTAGCCTATTAGTCCGTTGACTCGATAGTGATGCGCACACGGGGAGGTCTTTTTGTTTCTACCTATGCGATACTCCACCCCCATCTCTCCTTTGCGGGCCAGGCTTCCCTTCTCCTCAACGGGAGGATGACTGCTACCCAGCAGGAATTGATGAACGTTTGAGATGGAGGGCGGGTAGGAAAACTACTGATGGGCACCGAGGAGAATGTCCTCGAACGTCTCCGTCTGGCCGGTTCCTCGGCGTCCATTGCCAGTCTTTCCTAGAGGGAGGGATGGACACGAATAAAGGATGACAAAAGAAAATTTGATAATTATCTCCGCGTATGGTTGAATCCTTGCAGAGGTTCGGCTGAGGAGCGGCCCCTGGTGGCTCCGATTGCATTACCTCTTTTTTACCCTCATATGGAGAATCTGTCAGCACCAGGCTACAGATTCTTTTTCGTTTGTTGAGAGGATCGGAGTAGTAAACCATTCCGTCTAAAAGGGGGGCAAAGCGGGTTACGAGTTCTTCTCTCCGTTCGTCATTCTGGATATTCTCGAAACAGTTTTTCCTGTACCCCCAGTTCAGCAGGTAGATGCACAGGTCCGCCAGCTCGATAAAGTAACTGTTTACGGAATCCACAAAACGAGGTTCCGGGACAATATGTCGGCTTTATCCGTCCGGAGGAAATAGTTGTGAACCTGTTTTGTAAATTTGCTGTCGAATACTTCTTCCTCACTGTCCAGAAGGAGTAATCCATTTGTGTGTTGTCTTTCAAGGAATTTAGCGTAGCGCTCAAACAGGAATACCAAGTCTTTTCGCAGATAGTCTTCCGAGGCACACCCTTTGGGCTTTTGAATGCCTCTAGGTATGGCTGCTGCAAAAAGTTTTACTTCATGTTTACACAAGATCTCCAACGCTCTTCGCACGAAGAGGAGCCTAGCCTGACCATAGGCGTAAAAATCTTTTCTTGTAGGGGCCTTTTTCCCAAGACCGCCGTTAGAAAACGACGAACATGTTTTTGCCGTTTATCCAGAAGGAGTTCTTCCGTATAATTGTCTGCTCGCTTGAATGTTTCCTTCTGCAATAATTTACGTCCTTTGAGCTCTACGTTGTATTCCTTCAAATGGCAGCCGAAGACTTTCTTTTCCTTCATGCGAGCTTCAAAAGGTCAATACAAATCACAGTGTTAATTGTTGATGTACAACAAAGTTTCTTTTTGGGAATAAGTTTCTCTTTTGAGAAACTTTGTCCTGAAAGGAAACATTTGCTTATCTATTTCTCAAAGGGCAAACCAGAGTCTCAATTCCTGTGCAATAGCCATTTGTGACTCTCTGTGCCAGTAACGGGAAGTGAAATCGAAGCCTTGCCGTCCCGGGGCGGAAAAGTAATCGTCCACTATGATTTGGCATTTGTGGTAGAGCTCCTGTTGCTCCAAGTGTTGGCGAAGTTCCTGGAGGTTACGCCTTTCTTCTTCCGTTTCCATTGCCACGATACGAAAGACGTCTCTGGCATGCTTTTGCGCCTCGTCAAGATCAGAGGATTTGCCTGCAACATTCTGTGAGGATTCCCACCTGGCTTGAAAAGCCATAAGTTTCATGGTTGCCGCCGTCAGGATGTTGGGAATGGCCAGATGCAATCTGTCCAGATCGAAGAAAAAGGGGTGAGCCAGTCCGATCAGTTCCGGGTTTGTGCGTCCATGGATGCCATAGTGGAGGGAGGGACGCGGTTTGATCCGGTGGCTATCGGTTCGCAGGTTTTTGCTGTATTCGTTATCAGGGAGCGGAGCGTGGAATTCTAATTCAATAATCTCACCTTCTTCTCCTTGTTTGAACAGACCCCACTGTTTCTTCCATTCGACATACTGGAAACCTGCGTTTTGCAAGACCTCAGCCAGTTCTCCCTGCTTGCCGGGATTTGCAATCAATGAGGGACTGACTCCCACATCCATATCTTTCGTCGTGCGTGGTATGCTTTCGCCTGTCCACTGAGTCATTGGAATGAAATGAGTGACGGCTCCCAAAGAGTCGCGCAGCCATGTCTGTTTCAGATAGAGGCCATATCCTCCGATTATCTGAACATTCGGATCGAGCTGTTGCAGCTGGGGCCAAATTTCTTGAAGGGATTGATTCATGCCAAAGGAAGAGGTTTTCATAAGCGGGAGAATGTAGTCAAGGTGGAATAGTGGAAACTGGTAAGGGCTTGGGCCAGGGCATGGGCTGTCTCCTGCTGGCGAGCGTCGCCCCGTGCCGCCTCAATCCAGGTCATGACCGGGCCGGACCAGATCAGTCCGTTTTTGTCCCTTTCCGTTTGGAAATACGCGAGAGGGGATTTTACCATGGTCAAATTCAACTGGGAAAAAGCGGGTGAGGCCGTTTTTTCCAATTGTCCTTCTTTCAGGAAAAAGGAGGGATCCTCCGTCCATAGATAAAGAGGGCCGCTCTCCCCAAGGGTCGCATAACGTCCCAGGGAAGATTGTGGGGCAAGGCACCACTTAATTCCGCATTCCGTGGCTTTTTGAAGAATTCTGCGCTTGTCCAGCCCCGGAGTAACGATATAATCCTGCCCTTTTTCCGTGACGGGGGGACGCCACTGTTCCCGAAGCCTGTCCAGCAATTTACAGGGATTGTAAACAATCAGTTCAAACCTTCCCGGCCTGCTCAGGATACCGTCCTCCTCGTAACAGGGAATCAGTTTGGACAACTGCCCTTTGGTCATCGAACCTCCCCGCAGTGCGATACGGTCCAAGACGGGTTTCTGTCCAGGCCACATTTTTTGTTCCAGCAAAATCATGGCCGCCTGAGCGGCAATTTTGTCGTAGGGGCGCGATGTCCTGCGGGTGTCGGGATAGGCATTGGGCCTGCCCGAAGAACGAAGGTAAATGGGGAGCTGCTTAATCAGACCATTCCCGGACAAGTCCGCCGCCATGATCTGTTCCTCCTCATCAAGACGTTTTAGAATTGCCTCAGACAAAAAAGGAATAAGCAACAGGCGCGGGGGCTTGCCCTGTTTTTTTCGTTCGCGCTCTTCGCTGACAAATCGGTCTAGGATGATGGGAGGCAGCGCTTTTTTTATTTCAGGGATAGCGAGGAAGTCTCCCCCCTGCGTGTGAAAGGTCATTAGCTCTTCGTCGAGCAGCCCTTTCCAACGGAGGATTCCTTCCATCAGGGTGTTTCTCTCCCGCAGATTATTCAGGATTGTCCATTCCGTCATCATGATGTTAGAAAATTAGTGAAGTTTCCTTTTAAGGTCAAGTTTCAAATTCAGGAAACTTCTTATTAAAAAGAAACTTTTTTGATTTTTAATGTGATATTGATGAACTACCGAATATCGTTCAAGGAGGAAATTATTTTTCAGAAGAAGTCTTTTTCTTACGTTTACGCTTCTTCTTGAGGTCTTCTTCCGGCGAGCCGAAGAGGCGGGTGAGGAGGTCTTTGGCGGTGCGGGAGATGTTGGCGCCGGTGGCGGCGGAGAGGGAAAGTGCGCCGTAGCTGGAGAGGACGGCGGAGGGGGAGCGGGAGAAGGCGCCGCCTACGCCTGCCGCGCGGGCCAGGGAGGTGAGGTTGTTGAAGTGCTGGTCCCAGTCCATTTCCTTTTTGTCCGCCAGGTGCTCGTATTCTTTTTTGACGGTGCGGGCGGCGCCCTGCACGTCGATGAGGGTACGTGAGTAGGAGTCCGCGAATACGGGCTCTCCAGTGAAGAGGCTGGACAGGTAGTTGACGCCTTCCCCGGCCAGGGGGATGGTGGTGAGGTCGCCCAGAAGGGCGCTGGCGGCGTATTTTTTCCATTTCTTTTCCTTGTCGTCGTCATCGTCTTCCATGCCTTTGATCCACGCGATGAACCAGGCGAGCAGGGACGAGGTGACGCCCAGGGCCAGCCAGGACTGCGCGGCGCAGACGCGGTTGCGCGCGGAGCCGGTTTTCCACTCCGCCGCCATGAGGCCGATTTTGTTCAGTTGCTCGGACTTCATCACAAAGGCGAGCTTGGATAAAATTCCGCCCGCGGCCTGGCTCATGCTTTTTTGCGTCTTGGTCAGGGGCTGGGCGCCGAGTTCCAATGACATGCCGACCTGTTCCAGGGCGGCCTGGCGCAGTTCTTCGTCCGTAAAGGGGGAGCCGTTTTCCCGGTTGAGGCTCCTTGAGCGGGCATAGTAGGCGTTGGCGAGGGCGTGCATGGCAAGCAGATTGGCTTTGACATCCACGGCTTCGATCAGGTCCATGGATTTCTCCGGAAGTTTTTCCATCCGGGAGTAACGCTGGCCGGGCATCTGGTTGCCGATCTGGGCGAGCATGGCTCCCTCCCCCCGCATGCGGGCGGTGAAGTACGGCGTGGCGGCAACCTCCTTCATGGCGATGTCCCCCAGGCCGAGCTTGGAGGCGGCGAGGTGGAAGAGGAAGGAGGAAAACGAGATGTGCTTGTGGGCGAGTTTGCGGGTTCCGTCCGCTTTTTCGAGGATGGCGGAGGGCACCCAGCCCGCGAAGAAACCATGGAGGATGGCGGTGGCCTGCTTGAGCAAGACGTAGCCGTTGCCCGCCAGCACGGAAATGGCAAAGGCTTTTTGAAGCATGCCCTGCATGCGGGAAAGGTTCAGGAAGGCGCGGTTGTTTTCCAAGTTGGCGCCGTCAATGAGGTCCATCCAGGAGGAGAGCTTGCCCATCATGTCTTCGCCGAGGTGCTGCTTGAGCTTTTGCTCCAGCGGTTTGTTTTTCAGCAGGGCGCGCCAGGCGGTGGTAATGTGGGAGGTGTAGATGTAGTTATCCTGTTCCGCGGCGGCGGCCAGGAAGACAAGGGTGCCGGATTTGGAGAAGTCCAGGTTCTCGGAATGCACAACGCGGTCAATGAGGAGGCCGTACTTGCCCCCGCCGATGGAGCCCGTTTTGGGCTCGGTGAGGGCGTCCTTCTCCCTGGTGGAGTTCCGGTCGAAAGTGGCGCGGAAGTAGTCGGGCTTGAGCGTGAAGGGAACGCCCATGCGCTCTTCATAGACCTGGGCGAGGGTGAGGCCGGTTTCATTGAGTTTCCGGCGGAGGGCGTACCCGTATTCCAGGCCGTCCGGGCCGACGTAATCATAGAGGTCTCCGATACCTTTGTCGTCCAGTCCCTCCCGGCGCAGGAATCCCTTGCGGATGAGGTTGCCCTCGCTGTCGTACACGTCGGCGTAGTCCGGCTGCTCGTGGAGCAGGATGGCGTAGAGGGCGCAGTCGCGCGAGCAGATGAGCTGGCTGGCGGCTTCCGTGTTGGGGACTTCCCGCTTCGAGGTGACGTTGTGCTGGTATTGCCGCTGCTCCGGGGTGCGGGACTCGTATTCGTCCAGGGCCTGGCGGAGGAGAGGGATGTCTTCTTCCCCCGGGACGTTTTCCGTGAGGGTTTCCGTGCGCCGGTCTTCCTCCCGGATGGCCTGCCTGCGAGCCTCCCGCTCTTGACTGGAGAGGGAGAGCCATTCCTGCGCGTCCTCAATGGAGAGGGAGACCTTCACGGTGAGGACCGGGGCGATGGGAATGCCCGTTGCTTGTGGCGTGTTGAATTGGACGAGCCATTGTTCCGCCGCGCTTTCAGACTTTACTCCGGCAATGCGGCGGATGGTGTCGGACAGCCACGCGGAGCGGTCGTTGGAGGCGTTGAGCAGGGAGGCGTTGGCTTCCGTGATTTCCTTGATGCGGGCACGGGAGAAGCGCTGGCCGAGGACGGGCTCCAGAGCCAGCATGAGCTGGGCGTAGCTCATGAAGCTGTACGGGAGGGTGGAGAGCAGCTTGCGCAGTTTGGTGCGGTGGCTGATTTTTGCTCCGGCCCGGCTGGAACCCGAATTCACGGCAGGCAGATTCTTCTGGATTTGACGGGCGGCGTATTTGATGCGGCCCGCTTCCCGGGTCAGTTTTCTTTCCCACGAGTTGCGTCCGGAGAGGATGAATTCGAGGAGTTTTTCCATGGCTTCCCGGGCTTGGGGGAGGCTCATCCCGGCGTAATCCCCGTATGTCTTCCAAGCGAGAATATCCCTTTCGTGCTCCTGCCGCTTTTCTTCGTCTTCCTCCTGGTTGTACAAGGCTTCCAGCGTGGTCATGGCCTCCGCTTTGGCCTGGGATTGAGCGTCCAGCATCTGACGGTAGCGGGCGAGGGTGCGGTAGGCTGCCGCCTCCAGACGGCCCCGTGGAGATTTTTTGCCGGGTTCCTTTTTCGGGTAGACGGCTTCCACCCGCCGCATCGTCTTTTGGTACAGCTCGTCCTTGGCGAAATAGACGAGCTGGGTGCGCACGCGGTCCAGAACCTTGGACATGACGTGATCCAGGCGCTGGCTGCCGATGGAGGCCAGGATCTGCCGGACTTCCTCCGGCGTGGCGGCGGAAGTGGTGGCATTGATCATGCTTGTCTCAAATTTTTTATAGAAGGAGTCCCCCGAACGGAGGGTGCACTTGGGGGGGATTTCCCCGGATTCCGCCATGGCCGCGTAGACGGAAGCCCATTGCATCTGCAAGTCCACATTGGAACGGTAGCCTTGGGGCAGGACGTAGCGTGCCGAGGAAAGAAGGGCGTTGATCATGCCGAAGAGTTCCGCCCCGACGCGGGCGGAGGGTTTTTCCTCCTTGCCGGACATGACCCGCCGCCAGTTTTCCGCCGCCTTGCCGAAGTCTTTTACGAGTTCGGAAGCGCGGGTGGCCTGCATGGACGGGGCGGCAAGGCCGGAAACGATTTCCTCCAGGGAGGTGAGAGAGAAGGAGACCAGAGCGTCCCCGGGGTATTCCAAAGCGTCATTGAAAGGCGATTCGGCACGTTCCCCGGCGGAGAGTTCGCTGCGGCGTTCCACGGCGCAGGCCTCTATTTCACCGGCGAGGCGGCGGTAGAGTTCATAGGGGGAAAGGGATGAAAGGCGTTCGTATTTGAGAAAGTCCCGGTGCAGGGCGGCCATGTCCGGCTTGGGAGTGCGGCGGTAGGCGAGGCGGCGGCTGGGAGTGGCCTTGGCCGCCGCCAGGCATTCCTTGATACCGGCAGGGGTATTGAGCGCATAGTTGCCGGGCCATGGGAGCTCAAATTGCGAGTCCGTGCTCCAGCTTTTGTCATAGAATTGTTCCAGCAGGCCGGAGAGGTCCTTGAGGGCGTAGCGGGCCATGTCCAGGATGCGTTCCTCCCCCGTCAGCCTGTGGGAGATGCCGTCATAGGAATAGCGGTAGGAAGTCCGCAGGACGCGGCGCGGATTGCGCGCCAGGGAGAGCATGTATTCCAGAGTGGAGATCATTCCGTCCCTTGCATTGAGCCAGGACATGAACCGGCTGGCCTGATCGTAGGCTTCATAAGCCGCTTCCCTCATGGATTCATAGAAGAGTTTGGCGGATTCTCTCGTGCCGCCCCAGGCAAAGCCTTCGATATGCTGGATGGCGTGCTGGACCTCGTGGAGGAGGATGGAGCGGAGTTGCTGCGGAGCGTCCAGGTTACGGTGGATGTAAATGGCCCGTTCCGCCGGGGAGTACATGCCGAGGTAGCCGCTGAGGTGTTGGAGGATGACAGGCATGGAGCGCAGTGCCGGGTAGGCCGCAAACAGCTCCGGATAGTCCAGCCACGCGTCCAGAGGCAGGGCGGTATTGGCCGCTGCCAGGGTTGCGAGGGATTGGAGCAGCCCGTCGTCTTCCCGCAGAAGGAGTTCCAGCGAGGAGACCTGTTCCGCCAGGCTGGAGGCGGCAAGGGGGCTGGTACTGTACAAGCCGGTACGCAGGACGGCAGTGGACAGGAGGCGCCCCCAGCTTTCCCGGTCGTGGTCCAGGGTGAGGTATTCCCGCCATTTGGAGATGTTGTTTTCCGGACGAAGCGTCCGTTTATTTCTGTAGAATTGACGGTGGAGGGAGAGGTAGCGGGCAATCCGCTTTTTCGTTTCCGCAGAAAGGGTCTGGCGCAGGGCGGAGAGCTCCCGGCGCAGGGTGGGCAGGTACGGGGCGGCACGGTCTTTCAGGGTAGCCTGGAAGGCGTCTATCTCCGCCCGGTACATGCCGTCGTCACGGCCCCGGAAGGTGTTTTTTTTGTACTGTTCCCAAGTGGCGGCATGGGGGCCGATGACGGAGAAGGTGATGTCCGGGGAGGAGGGGTCGAACGTGCCGATGTTGTCCGTGGCGGATTTGATCTGGGAGGGATGGAGGGCGACATAAGTGTCCGTTACCTTGTTGCCGGTGTCGTCTCCAGGGTCGATGACGTTATGGATGACAGCGCCATCCCTGTGCAGGAGCTTCGCCTCTTCAACAACGGTGTGGATCGTGCGGCTGCTGAATATCCTGATGAGCATGTAGTCGGTGAGGCCGTGGGAGGATATGTAGTCGATGGCCGCCTGCTCCGATGTCCAGTATTCCCCGCCGTCCGGCGGGGAGATGTAACTGCCGGACTGCTTATCGTACAAATCAAACCAGGGTTCTCCTTTTTCATACCACCATAATCCCCCGAAATCTTCTTCCAGCGGGGAGCGAAAATTAAGGAAACAGGAGTAGATGCCTGGCGCTCCCGTGTTTGCAAGGGGGGAACGAAGGTCCGCCTTTTCCCGGGTTCCGTAGTACGAGGCGGCGACTTCCGGATCTGCGGTAAAGAAGGAACTTCCTGCCGGGATTCCGGAGGATGGATTCCCCTTCCGGCTGTCAAAAACAGTAAAGCTTGCGCGATGCGTGCCGTGGTAAACGACGCGTGGCTCCCCGTTCTCATCCACGACGCGGGAGGCATGGGCGGGGTCGTGCTGCCAGTCCCCGAACCAGTCATGGAAGGCCGCCGTGCGCACCTGCGCCCACTGGCGGGGCGTGAGGCGGGAGGGTTCTCCATTGGGAGCCTTGAGCCAGGTACCGGAGGCGAGGGCCGTTTCCGTGATGGCCCGCTCCTCCTCCGACAGGGAAGCCATGTAGTCCGAATCCGGCAAACGGAGCCAGGAAGGCCCCGGAGCGAGGGAGAAGGACGCGGAAGAGCCGATGAGGGACGCAAGAGCCTGAAAACGCCCTTCCCTGGTTCCGTCATGGTAAAGAGGACGGATTTGGTGACGCTTGAGAACGTCCCTGACCTGCTTGTTCTTCCGCAGGGCGGCGGGAAGGACGGCGTGGGAGAATTCCCGGAGCTGGACGGAGCGCCGGGGGACGGCTTCATAGTAGTCCCGCAGTTCTTCGTGAAGGGCGGAGAGGGCTGCCGAACCCAGTCCGGGGAGGTGACTGTCTCTGGCGATGCTGCCCTGGAAGGATGTCCCCCGGTAGAGGCGGCAAAGAGCGGCAAGAACTTTTTGGGGCGTGGGGGCGCCCCTGACCAGGGAGAGGGCTTTGACGGCATTGTCGAAGGCGGAAAAACTCCCGTCAATCCGGCTGAGGGCCATTTGGAATTGATGGATCAGGTCCTGGGCTTTCTGCTGGGAGGCCTTTTCCTCTTCTGTGGTGACAAGATTGTTCCGGCTGGCCTTGATTTCTTCCAGGCTGTTGAAACGCCTGGCTTGCCTGGCACGGAGAAGTCCCGTGGAAAAGACGAGGCCGCGTTCCGCGCCCATGCCCTTGCTCTCCAGCATGTGCCGGGTGATGTTTTCGAGCGTGGCCGGAAGCCCCGTCTCCCTGATGCGGGGAACGGGATTGAGCCAGCGAGCCAGCTTGTCCTCTACCCAGGCGTTGAAGGCTTTCTTGTGCTGGGCCGCGTACTTTTCAAAGCGTTTGTAGTTGGCGTGGCTGTCCAGGGCCTTCTTCCCGGCTTGGCGGGCATCCTGGAGGGCCAGGTAGGAAATGGACTGGAAACCGTCTCCCCGGGCTTCCCTCAGTTCCTTTTCCATCGCCCGCAGGTTGCTTTTTCGGGTCAGGGTCTGCGGGACGGTCAATTGAGCGTCCCGGGAATCCTGGGAGAATTGGCTGCGGTAGCGCTCGATAGCCCTTTCCATAGCCTTACAGAAGTCATCCTGGCGGTCGGGAGAGAGGGTGTTGGCATCTTTCCACGGGAGCATTTTGCGGATTTCCGCATAGAAGATCTTGTCTCCGGTGTTGAGGCGGCCAGGAATTTTTGCCGTGACGGGCCGCGGGGAGTAGCCGCGCTCTGCGGCGAAAACGGCCAGCGAGAAGTCGTTATGGCGCAGCTTGTTTTCCAGCTCGCCGCGGTGGTCTCCGTCCAGGGCGTTTTTCAGGAAGCGGAGGGTGGAAATGTCCGTGCCTCCGTAGTAGCGGAGGGCGGCTTCCTGCGCCCGATTGTAGAAGTCCTCCCGTTCCTTTTCCTCCTGCCTGCTCCAGCGGAGTTTCGGGAAGTACCCGCTCCACGCGTCGCGGTCATGGATTTCCACGCCGCGGGCCGGGTCCGCCAGGGCTGGGGAGCCGACGAGGTAGATGTTCCCTTCCCCGCCCCAGGTGTAGGGCCGGTCCAGACGGGTGACGGCGATGGAAGGCAGCGGCAGGCCGCCCAGTTTGTCCACCGCCAGAAATTTTTCTTCATCCAGGCTGTGGATGGCGGCGAGGTTGGACAGGGAGAAGGTGATGTCCGGCTCGGACGCGCTGAACGCGCCGGAGTTGTACTCCGAGGATTTGACCTGGGTTGACTTGAAAGCGACGGCAATGAGGGCCCCCATGTCCGTGGGGTCATGGCCGAGGTAGCCGTCATGGTGCTCACGGACCCAGCCGAGGAAGTCGCTCCAGCGTTGCCCCATGTCGTATTCGTAGAGGCTGCCTTCCCGGATCATGTCGCGGACGGATTCCCTGTCCATGGATTCTCCGGAGTAGCGGTCCGTCCAGCCTTCCTCTTCCTGCCAGTAGTCAATGTACCTGTCTACCCATGGGAGGCGGGCGCTGGCCTCATCCTGGGCGAGGAAGGGATTTTTGAGGTTGAGCCAGGCGGTGGTGATGCCGCCTCCCTGGTAAGCTTGATAGCTTTTCGCCAGCTCGGTGGAATCGGAAAAGAAGATGCCGTCTACATGGGGAACGCCGTCAAAGACGGAGGGGGAGCGGCGGATGTCGAAGGAACCGCCATGGTACAGGACGATGGGTTCCCCGTTTTCATCCAGGGTTTTGGAGGCGTTGGCCGGATCGTGGAGCCAGTCCCCGAACCAGGCGAGGAAGGCTTTGGTCCTGGCCTGCGCCCATTGCTTCTCCGTCAGACGGGTGGGCTGGCCGTTGGGGGCCAGGAGGTCGTTCCCCGCGTCCCTGGCGCGGGCGAGAATGGATTGCTCCTCCGCGCCGTCAGGGGGGAGGCGGAACGCTCCATGACGGTATAGGAATCTTCCGCATCGTCCCACAGGGAGAAGGTGATGTCCGGGTTGCCGGAGTCGAAGGAGCCGCGGTTCGCGTAGGCGGACTTGATTTGGGACGGATCAAAGACGCTGTAAACTGTAGAGGGAAGGTGGTAAGGAGCGTCGTCTCCCATGTCGATGACATTACGGATGATGGCCGCATCGTACCCTTGTTCCCGGGCTTCCAGAGCGATGGTGTTGGTCGTCGGTACGTCTCCCTCCCCGGATGTATCCTCCGCGTTCCTGCCGTCCCAGTAGTTCCCCTGGAAATCGGCTTCAAGGGGGAGGCGGATGTTGATAAAACAAGTGTAAACGGCAGGGAAAAGAGCACGCTGCCCGGCAAGCGCGGAGAGGGCGGGCAGCTCCGCTTCCCGTGCGGAGGCGGGATCTTCCAGCTTGCAGTAGGTGATGGCTACCTGGCGGCTGTCTGAAAAGAAGTAGCAGTCGTCAGGCGTGCCAAACTGGCTTGGATTTTCACCCAGGGCCGTGTCAAAAATGGTGAATCCCGCCCGGTGGGAACCGTGGTAGACAGGAAGGGGCTCTCCATTGACATCCACGACGCGGGAGGATTGCTCCGGGGCGTGGAGCCAGTCTCCGAACCAGTCCCGGAAGGCGCGGGTGCGGACGGTGGCCCAGAGTTTGGGTTCCAAGAGGGAGGGTTGTCCGTTGGGGGCCTGGAGCCAAGTACCGTCCGCTTTTGCTTGTTCCGTGATCAATCGTTCCTCCGGAGAAAGGGCGAAGGTGATGTCCGGGTTGCCGGAGTCGAAGGAGCCGTTATTGTCCGTGGCGGATTTAAGCTGGTAGGGACTGAAGGGGATGTAGACGGTGTGGATGTCCGAGTGGAATTTGCCGCCCTGGTCGATGATTCCGTCATAGCCGAGGCGCTTGAGGCAGGCGGTTACCCAGTCCGGGATGGTGGTCCAGGCGTAGGTCGTGCCGTTTTTGACGTCTTCTTCCAGGATGTCGATCCATGTCTCCGGGGCGAGGTCGTTCTTGCTCCAGGAGAGGAGGCCTCCCTTTTGCGCAGGGTTCCCGGCTTTCCGGGAGGCGGCTTTAAGCGAGGTGAGGATTTTTCCTGTGATGCCGTTCGTACGGAAGGGGTGTTCCATGTGCAGGTAACAGGCGTAGACGCCCGGTTCCGTGTAGTCCGGGTCCCGGTACCAGGGAGCGATGGGAAGATCCAGTTTTGCCAGTACGTCCAGGAAGCGGGCTTCCTGTCCGAAGAGGGTGGCACTATCCAGCCAGTGGTAGACGAGAGCGCGCAACGCATTGCCGCGGGCCTCCTGAAGATGGAAACGGAAGCCGCCGTTGGCCTCGTCGGTGGACGGGTCCAGGATGATGGAGTCGTCCCCCTCCCAGTCGGTACGGATGTGGCCCGCGGTGCGGGCGATGCGCTGGCGCTCCTCCGGGGAGAGGTAGTTCCAGTACCGTTCCAGGGGGATGTCTCTCCCGGAAGGAAGGGTGACGCGGAACTGCCGGTGGTAGTCATGGTAGTCCTCCTCCTCATAGTCAATGCTGGTATCGGTCTTGTTCCTTGAATAGTTGGAGGCGATTTCCGGAGAATCCGTAAAGAAGGCCATGGGGCCGGAGGTGGCGCGCTCCGGGCGAAAGACGGTGCCCACCCTATCCTTGCGGGCTGTGCCGTGGTAGACGATGACTGGTTCTCCGTGGGCGTTGACAACCTTGGATTGGCCGAACCATTTTTTGAAGGCGGCGGAGTTGACTTGCAGCCACTGGCGTTCCGTCAAGGCGGTGGGCGTGCCGTCCGGGGCTCGCAGGAAGGTGTCTTCCACCAGGGCCTGGGCGGCGGTGCGCTGTTCCCGCGGAGTGAGGGCGAAGGTGATGTCCGACAGCGTGATGTCATAGGAGCCGCAGTTGCCGACGGCGGACTTGGCTTGTCCCGGGCGGAAGAGGCCGTAGGTCATGACGCCGCTCTCCTCCGTCATCACGGAGTCGTACCCGAGGCTGGAGAGAATGTCCTTGAGTTCCCGGTGACGCTCCCAAATCTTAAAAGCCTCGGTTTCTTCCGTACCTTGGAGGAGGGTTTCCAGATTCCGGGTAGCTTCCTGAAGTTGTTCCTCCGCAAAAAAGCCAAGTGCCCTGTCCTGCTCCAGTTGCCGCCGGATGTTTTCCCGGAAATGTTCCGGACTCTGGCGGGTGAGGCTGTCGGGAAAATGGAACGGACGGCGGGTGGCAACGAAGAGGTCCAGCACGGTGCCGCCCGCGGCGTACTGCTCGCTCAGTTCCCGGCTGGAAGAAATCCAGGTGTAGTTTCGGCGCACGCCGGGGTTGTACGACTGCTTGAGGCCCCGGTAGCAGACGCGTGGCTCCCCGTTGTCATCCAGCACGACGGAGGAAGCGGACGGATCACGAAGCCAGTCTCCGAAGTAGCGCATGAAAGGCGCCGTGCGGACAAGATGCCACTGGTCCGGCGCGAGGCGGGAGGGCTGGCCGTTGGGAGCGCGGAAGGCTTCCGCGCCGCCCTTGTCAATGAAGTTGACAAATTGCTTGAGGGAGAGTAGCGTACGGACAGGGAGCGATCGCCCAGTTGCCCGACGGGTTGCACCGAAGTCCACCTGGGAGGATGCGCTCCCTGTTTTGTCGAGAGCCGCCTCTGCCGCCGTTTCCACTCCTTCCAGGTAGCAGCCGCGCGTATCTTCCCGGAATGTGAAGAGGACGTAGCCGGGGCCATGGAGGCTGTCCCTGATTTTGGCGAGGTAGTAGTGCCAGGATTTTGTCTGATCCGGCGAGGCGTTGTCGAACTCCGGGACGGAGTACATGTAGCGGGCCGAGGCCAGGAGCGGTTCCAGAGCGCCGATGGCCGCCAGGGTACGGGTCTCGGGAGAGGTTGCCATGATGTGCTTCCAGCCCCGGTTGCTCAGGTAGATGCGGCGGCCATCCGGCATGAGGAGAGGGGGCTTGAGCTGTTCCGAGGTTTTTTCCCTGCCATTGGCAAAAAGGGTGCGCTGGCGCGTTTTCTCCCGCAGGGCCGTGAAGGCCTGGCGGGCAAGCTTGGAGAAGCCCTGGGTTTTGTCTTCCCGTGCGGAAGCCGGAATGGCGAGCGTGACGGGGGAAGCCTGTTCAACGGCGTGGAAGGAGGAGGAGAGACGCACGGGGCTCAGGGCGAGGGGAAAGTCCGGCGAGGGAGAGGAGTGCGGCAGGAAGGCTGAGGGATCGTCCCGTTCTTCCGCACCGGAGAGGGAGAAGGAGATGTCATGGACCTCCAGGAAGCTGCGGATGGCTTCGTTGCGGAGCTCGTCCACCTCTTCCCGGAGCCAGGAGGCTTTGGCAAGTGTCCACGGGTTGCCCAGGGTGAGGGCTTCTTGCTCCGTCAGGTCATAGGTGTGGATGGGAACGTTATATTTTTCCAGCTCCGAGCGGAGGGATGGTCCCAAACTGGAAGGAAGGATGAAGCCGGAGAAGTCCGAGGGAAAGAGCCAGCCTCCGGGGGCGGCCTCGTAGTAGATTTTGGCGGAGGTTCGGCAGGCGTCGAGAAAGGCCCGGACTTCTTCGGCGATGTAGTCGTTGGAGGATTGCAGGTCATTGTATTCTTCCGGTTTTTCCTCCTCGTCGTAAACCGTTTCCGGGTCATCGAGGAGGCCTTCGCCGATCAGGGCATTCCGGACGTTTTCATGAGAAATATCCTGCCACCAATATCCTATCAGAAAATGTTGGAGGGAGCGGGGCTCGAAGTAGCAGGAGCCGAGCAGGGTTTTGAACTGGTCTTCCAGTTGCCGGGTGGCGGTTTCCGCTTCATGGCGGTCAAGCTGGAAGGAGAGGTTGTCCGTGCGCAGGGCTTCCTTCAGGCTGGGGAATTCGGCGGCGTAGGCCTGGGAGGCCATGATGATGGGAAGGGCTGCGCCGTCCGTGCCGTAGTTGTCGAGTACTTCGTCCGGGGTCATGTTATGAGGCAGGAAGGACCCCAGGTGCTTGGCTTTCATGTAGGCGTCCAGGTTTTCCCGGTTCCATTCCCGAAGGTCTCCGTGTTCGTCATAGAACCAGGGGATTTCTTCCGGACCGTGTTCGTACCCTTCCCATGGGTCGCCGTCTTCGGAGATTTTTTCCGGCATCTGGCGCGTCCAGGCGTCGCCGCGCCAGATGCGTGCGCCGGGGGTTTTGGCAGGGTCGATGCGGTCCGGGTGCAGGATGCAGGCTATTTCCGCATAATAGGTGGGGCCGGAGTCGAGGTCCGCAATCTGGATGGCGGGGTTGGGCATGCCGCCGAGTTCCAGGACATGGCGCATTTTTTCTTCCGACAGGGTGTGGATGGCGACATGGGAACCGTTCAGGGAAAAGCTGACTTGCCCCCTGGCGTTGAGTTCCCTGGCCGCCTGGCCCCAGAGGGCGGGGAAGGTTGTTTCCAGGTCACGGGAGGGGGTTAGAGAGAAGGTGAGTTCGGGGGTGAGGGCTTCCGAGGCTTTGCGGTTTTCCTCATTCTCCAGGGCGGCGGCTTCCTCTTCCGCGCGGGCGCGCTCCGCCTGCATGTCCAGGCGGTGGTCCCCTATGGGGTCAGGCGGGGTGTGGCCGTCCCAGGTGAGGGCGCGGACGCGGAGGTTTTCGTACAGGCCGATTTTTTCATACATGGCCTTGAGGAGTTCCAGCTCTTTCAGACGTTCGGCAGGGTCGGCGGAGAGGCCTGCGGTGATGCCTTCCGTGGCGAGGACACTGCCTTTTTTGGAGATGGTGCGCACGCCTTTGATGGCGTTGATGTGTTCGTTGATGGTCGTGATGCAGAGGGAGACGTATTCCGCCGCCTTTTCCATGTCCGCCTCAAAGGATTCCCCGAAGGAGATGAGGCCCTGAACCATCTGGCCGTCCGCCGAGGCATGGGCCATGAGCTGGATTTTTGCAGCGACGAATTCCAGGGATTTCCCCCTGGCGAGGTCGTTGGCCGCCGCCGTCTGCATGGCGTCGATGCGAGCCTTGTCCTGGATGTGCTGCGTCAGCAGGCAGATGGCTTCCGCGTCCTGCGCCCGGATGGCGCCGGACTTGAAGCGCGTCCAGAGGTCTTCCCGGGCTTCCCGCCCGATGAGGAGTCCGCGGCGGGATTTGGTGCCGGAGCGGGTAAGGCCGCGGCGGGTGAGTTCGGCGTCCGTGAGGTTGGTCTCGCGAACGTAAATGGCCGCCGTCAGCTCATCGGCTTGATCATCCTGCATGTTTTGCTCGTAGTCCAAGAGGCGCGCCCACTTGGCGTCATGGGCGGCGTCTTCTTCGTACACGTAGGCGGGGATGTTTTTTGTGCCGGTGCGCTGGGCGAGGTCGAGGCGGTGGCGCCCGGAGACGACTTCCAGCCTGCCGTTTTTCCGCTTCCAGACGTAGATGGGGGGAGCGTCCGCGCGGTAGTCTCCGACCAGGGGATTGACCACGCCTTTTTTGCCGGAGTTGACTTTGACCTGTGGGACTTCCGCGGAGAGGTGCAGCTTGTCCACGGGGACCATGCCAAGCCAGGTTCCGGCGTCGGGATTCCATGCGGCGCCGTTGGCGAAGACGCCCTGCATGAAGGAGGGGGCCTCCGGCAGGGAGATTGTTTCGGGATGACGGTAGGCCTCCTTGGGCACGGAACGCTCCTTGCCTTTGTCCCCGGTGGTGATGTGCGCTTTTTCCTCCTCTGCGTCTTTTTGCTGCCGTTCCCGGATTTGTGAGGCGGTGGGCGTGCCGGACGGGGCGCGTCCATCAATAATGGCGCGGGCGTCCATGATGGCCTGGATGTCCGCCTGTTCGATTTTGGCCGAGTCAAAGACGGTATGGACCTCATGACCGAGGTCGCGCAGGATGTCGGCCATGTCCTGCGTGATGGTCCCGGCCTTGCGCCCGGCGTTGTAGGCCTGGCCGATGTGCAGAAGGTAGGCGGCGTCCCCCAGGGTGTTGACGTGGTACTGGAGGAGGTCTTTCTGCCACTGTGGCAGCGGCAGGGAGTCCGCATTGGAAAGCATGTCCGAGAGGGCGAGCTTGGACATGGCCTCGACGATCTGCATGTCCGAGAGTTCCCCCTTCGGCTCCACGAACTGCCCCTTGAAGCCGAGCTGCCGCATGGAGGCCTGGGTGTCGTGCAGCAGGGAGGCGATGGCCTGAAGGCGGACCGGGTCTTTGAGCGTGATCTTGCCGAGCTTCCACTCAAAGAGGTCTTCCAGCAGCTCACGGCTGCCGATGTTGCCGCGAGCCAGAAGAAACAGGGTGTCCGCCGGGGTGGTGCCGGGAGCGGTACGCATTTTGAAGAGGCGCGTATATTTAAAATTTTCCTCTCCCGTGGTTTTGGCCCCAATGCGGAGCCGCTGTCCGAATTCCTGGTCGAGGGCCATGATGGAACTGAGCGGGACGTAGGGGGACAGGGCCGCAAACGGGGTGGCGGCGGCCTCCTGCGCCGACATGCCCGAGTCCGTGCGGCGCCTGTATTCCTGGGTTGCGATGCGGGTGAGGTGGGTAAACGCCGTTTGGGACATGGCCCCGATGGCGCGTACAAATCCGCCAAGTGTGGTCAGGGAGGCTGCCGTTTCTGTTTCCGTTTTTTGCGCCGGGGCGGAGTCTGCGGCGGCAGTCTCCTGCGTGTCCGAGGAGGAGGGGGCCGGTTTTTCCTGCTGTGTGGGTGAGGGAGTGTCCTGGACGGGGGCTTCCGTTTGTGGCTGCCGGGGAGTGGAGGCGTTTTCTGCTTCCGGCTTCCGCCCGTCTTTGTTGTTATCCTGTCCCCACTGGAGCATGTCCTGGGCCTGGATCTCACCGGTGGCTTCCGCCGCCCGAAGAAAGGCGTTGGCGGCGAATTCGGATTGGGTGCGCCGGACTTCCATCTGTTCCGCCCGGCTGAAGTACTGGCCGAAGAGTGCGACGAGCTGGTCGCCCGTCATGTCCTGGGTGAATTTTTTCTTACCGGAATCGCGGTCGTAAACGGTAACGGCATAGGTGCCGGGCTTGTCCAGCTTTTCTTCCACGAGGGGGAGGTGCATGGATTGCTGGAAGTATTTATAGGCCTCGGATTCGATGGTGGCCTGGACTTCGCCCAGATGGCGGAAGGCGGCCATGCCCGCCTTGGCATTTTTGAGAGCCTGGTCATGGTTTTCCCAGGCTTTGCCCCGCGCCTGCCGGGCGGCGGCGATGCGCTCCTTGTCGTTTTCGATGGCGGCGATGCGCCGGGCTTCCTCCTTCGGGATGCCCTGGGTCATGAGCATTTCCTCGTTTTTGGAGTAGGTGATGAGGGAGCGGTGGAGGGAGGGGGCCTGCATTCCGGCCAGGCCGCCGACGAAGAGGGCGGTTGCGGCAAACTGGTCGGGCGAGAGCATGCCCTGGAGTTCCTGCCAGTAGTTGTTCCAGTCGTAGTTCCCGCCGACATTGAGATTGACGAGGGGGGCCAGGTTGTTGCGGACAACCCACTGGATAATGGCCTCGGCGGTGGGCTCCGCGACGGTTTCCTCCGCGATCCCGGCCCCGGTCTCAAAAAGGACGTGCTTCCAGAGCGAATCCGTGAGGGCCTGCCGGGTTTTGTTCATGAAGGGGAGCTTGCCCATGAGCCAGCCCGCGCCGGAGAGGCGCCCTATTCCCCCGTAGGAGATTTTTTCCACGGCGGTGGAGGCGGCGGCGTCTATGAAGGCGGACCATTCTGCCGTGCCGGGGGCCAGCCCTGCGTAGTAGGCGCGGTTGCGCTTGTCATCAAAAGCCTCGGCCAAGGCGACTCCCCAGCCCGCATACGGAATAAAGAAGGGGAGAGTCTGCCCGGTGACGCTGCCCAGGCAGTTGACCGTGCGGGCGGCGAAAGAGGCCCGGTCGCTGGCCTGGTTGCCCAGGTCCTGCCCGGTGGAGAGGAGGCCCAGCACGCGGGCGTTTTCTTTGTCGTTTTTGACGTAGGTTTCGTAGTCCCGGACGGTTTGGGCCATGAGGCCGAACACCTGCTTATTGTGTTCCCTGGCAAAAGGGACGAGGAGGTCCTGCTGGCCGGAGAGCTGGAGGGCGGTTCCCAGGGTGGCGTCCCTCTTGATCGCGGGATTGAATAGCGCAATCTTGAGATTGTGGAGGAATTGGAACTTGTCTCCCGTTTCTTCCTTGACTTGTCCCATGAGGTTTTTAAGGGAACCCTCAAAAAGCTGGAAGGCCGTCTCGTTGATCATGAGCTTCCCGGAACCGTCGTCATCCGAGAGGGCGGAGGTGATCTTCATGGCGGTGCGTTCCGAGACCATGCGGCGCAGGCCCGCGTCCGGAGTGTCTGAGAAGGCCTGTTTCAAGAAGGAGAAGGCGGCGTGGGCTTTTTCGATAGCGGTAGTGTCAAATTCCTTTTGGTAGACGCCGAGCTGTTCCGGCGTCAGGCGGGCGGTCAGGTCGGAAGGAGACCAGAGTCCACTCATCACATGCGCCACGGCTTCCTCAACTTGCGCCCTGTTGTTCTGGTAGGCGGCGCGCCTCTTCCTGTTCTCCTCATACTGGTTGTCCACCACCTTGGAATAGTGGTCGTACACGGCGGCATAGGCCTCCTGCCGGGTGGCGGCCTCCGGAAGTTTTTCCTTTAGGGCCAGGAAGTAGAACCCGGGTTCCCCGGCATATTTCTCCCCCGCTATTTCCCGGAGGATCTGCTGGCCGAGCAGGGCGCGTGCGGGCATGGAGCCGTCATCCAGAGCGGCCTGGGCGCGGAACGCGGGATTGCGCTCCAGCAGGGCGGCAAGCTCCGGGTCCTGTTTGTTGTGGAGGATGAGGGCGTGGAGTTCTTCAATCCGCTGCGGGTCGGGCTTGTAGGCCGAAACGGACGGAGCGGACGCGGGGAGGAGAGGACGCGTCAGGGGGGAATCGAACAGGGAACGGGGATGCGCGGGGGAAAGAGGCGTGGCCGCCTGACGGGGAAACGCGGAGAGGAGGGAGTTTTCCCGGTCTTTTGCGTCCGTCGCGTCCTGGACGTTCCCGAAGGCTCCGAGGAGGGGGGCCGTTTGCTTGGCTTCCGCTCCGGGAGAGAGGAGGAACGAGGCACGGGAGTCCGGTGCAGGGGGCGGCCCGGAGGCGGCCTCCGCGGAGTCTTGTGTTCCGGAGGGAGAGGGTGGTGGAACGTCTTTCCAGGCTTCTGTGAGGTTCAGGGACATGAATGAAAGGTGGCGAACATTAGAGAGGAGGCAGAAGACCCGCTTCACTAGCGGGAGTGGCGGTTTCCGGCTCTTCTTCCCCTTCCAGGGGGAGGAGGCCGTCGTCCGGTGAAGGGGAGGAAGCGTTGAACGGCGGCGGCAGGGAGGGAGCTTCTTTTTTCCTCTTCTTTCCTTCCACGTACTTTCCGCGTTCTTGGGCGGTAAGTATCTTGCTCTCTTCAGGGCGGCGGAAGCGCACCTCAAGCCCGTCAACGCGCCCTACGACGCCAAGCTGGCCGTGGCGCGCGCCGCGCGTGAGAAGAACCCCTTCCCCATCGTGCCAGCCCAGGACAGGTACGCGGCAGCAGGCGCGACGGGAGCCGGTGCCGGGAAGGACGCCGATGAGTTCCGGCTTGTCTCCGTAGTATTCGATGACTTTTTCATAGTCCGCCCTGGAGAGGTAGGCTCCCGGCTGCTCTTCCGGGATGGGGCGGATGTCCGTTGCCATGACGGCGGGGAGAGTGGGAGAGACTGTCTCTGTTTTTGCCTGCTGGGCGGCAGAGATGGACTGAGCGAGGTTTTCGCGGTGGGTTTTGTTGCGTTCCGCCTGGAGTTGGAGCGCCTTGTTGGCTTTTTCCCGCGTTCCGTCCCCGTAGGTGTGTTCCATGTACTTGAACATGAGATCGTCCCGGGAGACGGCGTTTTCATCGTCCAGGCGGGAGGCGCTGGAAGCGATCAGGGCGCATGCCTGGCGATATTGCTCATAGTAGGTACTCTTCGGGTGGCTCTGGCGCCAGAAAAGGTAGGCCATGTAGGCGTCATGGCGGATTTGTCCGGCCCTGGCAAGGTATTCCTGGGCGGCGGAGCCTTCTTTTTCCTGGCGTCCCTTGTCCGTCCAGTACCAGGTCTCAGCCTTGTCTCGCCAACGCTGGTAGTAGACGGGGGCGATGTCTTTGGGATCGACAGCCTGAAAGAATTCGGAGGCGTTGAGGTTGTCCTGAGCGGAGGAAAGGGAGAGCATGCTGGCAATCCTCTCTTCCGCGGCCAGGGACAGGAGCTCCGGATTGACGTCAAAGCCCGTCTTTTCATCGCACCATGTATGGATGAGGTTGTTCTTCCATGCGTTATACTGCGCGGCGGTTTTAAGGACGGGGGCGTTGTAGACATCCTCCTGCCAGGCGGCGTCGATTTCCGGCTTGTACTTGTGGAGCATCCCGAGGTTTTTTGCCTGGCGCCAGGCGACCATTTGCTCGGTGTCTCCGGGCTGGCGGTCGAATTTGGGACGGACGGAGACGCCTTTTTCCAGAAGTTTCCTTTCCTCTTCGGTGAAGGGGATTTGGCGCACTTGCTGGCGCAGGGCGGTTTGCAGTTCCCGTTCCAGCTTGCGGCGGGTGTCCGGGGCGATGTCGTCGTAGAGGCCGTCCTCGTACTGGGCGGCGGTGGCGAGAGGGTTTTCCTGGAGGTTGGACTTGAACTGCTCGATGCGGTCAAGCTGGTTGTATTTCCAATCCTCATATTCGTACTGGTTCTGGGAGATGACCTGGTTCTGGCGGGCGCGGCGTGTGATGTCGCGGGCCGAGGCGTAGTCCTTGCGGTCCAGGGCGGTCTGGAGGTTGTTCTGGTAGGCCTGGCGGGAGGTCTGGATTTCATGTTCCGCCGCCTTGCCGAAGGCGCGGATGCCGAGCTGCTGGCGGGTGTGTTGCAGGAGGGCTTCCGTCCGGAGGCGGGAGTCCGGGCTGATGTAGCCGGGACGGATGTCTGCGAGCTGGTTGGAGTAGTCTTTTACCAGGGAGTCCAGGTGGCCGCGGTGGAGGCGGCCGTTTTCATCGTACAGGGCTTCTTCCGTTCCCGGCGCCAGGGAGGCGCGGCGGGTGAATTCTTCATCGAAGTCAGAGGTTGTCTGATGGATCAGTCCCTCAATGCGCTGGTCTTCCCCGAAGTCCTGGATGGCCTCGAATTTGCCGATGGCTGCATCCAGAGCTTGTGCTCCGCGCTGAATGGCCTGCCGGGAAGCCTCCCCGGCAAGGGTGGGCACGGGAACGGGCTGGGGCTGGGAAAGGTTGGCGCGCGCGCCCTGGTAGAGGGGAGAGTCCATGCGAGGGAGAGGGGGAAAAGTGAAAGGGGCTGTCAGGAAAGCCTCCGGGCGAGGGAGGATTTGGCAAGGAAGCGGTCGATGGGAAAGCAGTGTTCCCCGTAGTTATTTTTGAAGTCTCGGCGGAAGCGGACGTGGGTGAACTGAGGGCGGTACATGCGGGCCAGGCGCCAGAGGGCGGAGAGGCGGGAACACTGGAAGATGATGTGGACGGTACGGGGGGATTCCTCATCCGGAACGGCCAGGCAGAAGCAGTCCGGAGCGGCGTGGATGATCCCGTCGTGTTCCAGGGTGTAGCGGATGAGGGAGGCGTAGGAACCGGGGGCGATTTGCTCCAGGTACTCGTAGGCCAGGGTGGTGCGGTTGTCGGTCATTGGCGGCGGGGAGGTGTGGTGCTGGAAGGAGAGGCGGACTGGCCGAGGAGGGCCACGAGAAGATCGTTCAGGGCGCTGCCCGCGTTGGTGGAAGATGCCCTGCTGGAGGAGATGGTGCCCGGAGACCATTGGAGGAAGTTCCCGGAAAGGTCATAGGCGGACTGGCCCGAGGAGAGGGCGCCTATGAGCCAGGAGGGGAGCGTGGTGCCAGCCGTGGCCGCCCCTGACGAAGCTCCGCCTCCAGCCGTCGCCTTCCCGCTTGTTCCCGCCGTGGCGGTGGGGGCTGCCGTTTCCTCCGGAGTGGCCGCGATGCCTCCGGCGGCGGCGGAAAGGAGGGTGGAAGCCCCCTGAATCCATGCGGCGTTCCGCGCGGATTTCGCCAGGCGGTTGTATTGCCCGGCCTGGGCGTCCGCCTGCATCATGGAGAGGCGTCCCTGCTGGCGGGAGGCCATGGCTGCGGTGCGTTTACCGGAATCGGAGAGGGCGTTGGAGAGGGCCATGTCCGCAATGGATTTTTCAAAAACATCCGCCAGGGCGAGTTCGTTCTGCATGGAGGAACCTTCCGCCGCGAAGCCGGAGGAGGCTTGCCGGGCACGGGCCGATGCCTGGTTGGAAGCCTGGTTTTCCCTCATGCGGGACATGTTGAGGGCGACCAGGCGGGAGTCAGCCCGGGCTTCTTCTTCCAGGTTGTTGGCCTTGAGATTGTAAGCGGCTTGCTGGGCGCGGCCCTGGGAGCGGGCCACGGAAGCCATGGTCCTGTAGTTGCCGGAGGAAAGGGCGTTACCGATGATTTGTCCCATGGGAAAAAGAAGGAAAAGGGTTATCCGACGATGGAGAGGCCGAGGATGCGCTCCAGGGGGTGCTGGTCATTGGAGTGCTGGGCGAGGGCGTCCTTGTGGAGAGCTTCCGCCAGGGCGGAGTTGGCCGCCTCCTCCAGCGTGAAGGAGAGCTGGGGCTGTCCGGTGATTTTGGGGGCCATGCGGGCAGCCAGCAGAAGAGACAAACCGCGCAGGAAGAGGGGCTGGGAGTCCGGCAGGATTTCAGCCTTGCCGAGGGCGTTGGTGATGTAGGTGAGTTCCAGCCCGTTGCCCGGCTCCGGCTGGTAGGTCGTGTGGAGGAGGATGTCCCGCCCGATCAGCTCAAAGGAGGAGTGGTTGATTTTCAGGGGGCGCAGGCAGTCCTCCGGCAGGCGGTAGACGCCGGGGGAGACGGGAGGGAGGATGCGGCGCAGGGTGGCGAAAGACCAGGAGCCGAAGTTGAGGGCTTCCGCCAGGACGATGGGGAACCAGAGGTCGCATTCGCGGCCCGTGGGACTCTCCCGCTTGTATTCCCGGTCCCCGAGGATATGCAGGGATTGTTCAAAGAGTGTTACCTTGTCCATCAGGGGGACACGGTAGCAGGAAGAGGAGGATGCGAGAGGTGCTTATGAAATGAAGGGTGTGGAAAACATTATTTTTCCGCTTCTTCCAGGTTGCTGCATATATCATTGCAAACTGAGTACACGGCCCATTTCAAAAAGGAACCCGGCGTCATGTCGCGGATGCTGGCCGCCAGGCGGATGGTTTCCCACTGCCGGGGCGTGAAGGAGGAGGGGCCGAGCTTGAAGCCGTTAAAGAATTCCAGGGATGGATCTGATGGTTCGGAGGCCGCCGCGAGGCGGTGTTCCAGAATGAGCACGCGGAGTTGCTGCTGGCGCTTTTTCCCGATTGACTTGTTGGAGCACCAGCCGTCCACCGTGCTTTTGGAGACGCCGAGCAGATCGGACAGTTCCCCTCTGGAGAGGGCGAGGGAGGAGAGCAGGTTTTTCAGATCGTTGGGTGTTATTGGAGAATCCACGGGAAAAGAAATTTAGTAATTTCTAAATGATTTCTCAATGTTTTTTGAGTCTATATTGTTAATTTGGATTTTTTATTGACCGTTTCTTCTTCAAGGAAAAATAATGCGAGAAGTATGCAACAGGCACCTGTTCCACCTGACAAATACAAGGATTGCGCTTTTTTCAGCGGACGTTTCATCCGAATCATGTCGCGTTTCCTGATCCGGAAGATCTTTCAGGGAGCGTGTTTGAAATACGCCAGAAACATCATTTCTGAAGAGGGGCGGAGGATGCGTGGATTCCCGCATCCCGCCAGGAAAGACAACCAGCATGAAACGATGAGCAGAAGGTTACAGCCGACAGAACGCAGGGAGTGGTATTCAACCAAGGATGTAGAGGACGTGTATGGCATTTCCCGCAAGACCCTGGAGCGCATCCGGAAGAATGCCAAAGACGAAGGAAAGCCGATCAAGGTAAGCAGACTACCTTTTCAAAACGGTTCCGAGACGACGCGCAGGAGACCGTTTATCCGAATTTCAAAAAAGTCCCTGGATGAATACATGAACTCTCACGCGGAGCAGGACGACGATGAATAACGAGTATTTGACCGTAGTTCTGCCCCATGGGCCGAAAGTCCTTTCCGCTAACGCTTCCGTTCCTAAGACGGCCAAAGGACTCCAGGTGGCCGCCCGGAAAAAACAGAAGGCGAAGCGGACGGCCCGGACCCTGGCCTGGGTCCTGACCCTGCAATGCCTGGGAGGACGCAAGTTCCGCCCGAACCGCTACCTGATCCGCTGGTTTTACAAATACGGCGAGCCACCGGACGATGACAATGCCGTGGCACGATGCAAGGCCTACCTGGACGGGGCGGCCAGTGCCATGGGCATCAATGACGTGGTGCTGCGCTTGAGAGGAGTGGAGCGTGTCAAGGATATGAAACGATGGAAGGAGCTGGAACTGGTGTTCTGGTACGAGGAAGGGGACGGAACGGTTTTTCATGAAAAACCGGCACGGAATTGTGAGGAAAAAGAGAAGGAAATCTGAATGGAAAGCGAGGAAAAAGCATGCCGGTTCCGTGGATCAAAATTGAGGTGATTCTTCCCGATAAACAGGAGGTTGTTACGATGGCGCACCTGCTCAAAATGAAGGACCCGGACACGGTGGTGGGCAAGTTGATCCGGCTGTGGGCATGGGCGGACCAGCAGACTGTAAGCGGCGATTGCGTGGGGATTACTTGCGCGTACATCGACCGGCTCACTTTCTGCAAGGGATTTGCAAAGGCTTTAATGTCAGTTGGATGGCTCGGGGGAGAGGATGGCGCTTTACAATTCCTCAATTTTGCCCGCCATAACGGAGAGACGGCCAAGGCCAGGGCGGAGTCCGCCAGGAGGATGGCAAAATCCCGTGCGGACAAAGAGCAACAGAACGGCAACAGGAATGGGGCGCAGGACGCAACGGATGTGACGGAAAAGGGGAACGGCTGTGCGAAAAATGTTGCGCTAAAAGCGCAACGAAAAGCGCAAACAGAGGGAGAAATAGAATTTAATAGGACTAAAGGAGGTGGGGGGAGAATTCCACCGTTTAGGGAGAAGGAGGCTCCGGGAGGGATTGCCCCCCCGCCCCCGGATGTTCAGGAATGGGAGGCAAGAGAAGATCCTCCGGATTTTGACGCATTTGTCCGGTGGGTTCAGAGCCTGCGGCCCGGCTGGGACGTGGGAGGCCTCACCGCCAGAGAGCGGCAGGCCGCCTTGAGGGCGTTTGGTGGGTTGAGAAGGCCCGTGAGCAATACGGAAAAGACCGCCCTGAAGGAGTATTTGAGCCACGAACCCGAGCGGAGCAGCAAGTTTGACTATCCACCTGACCGTGAGTTGTTTTTCACGATTTTTCAGGAGGTCGTGCAGAAGGCGATGGCGTGGTTCCGCCGTACGGGACGTAAAACGCCCGCCGAGAAGGAATTTGCCCGGAAACAGGCCGCGGAACGACGGTGGAAGGAGGAGGAACGCTCCGTCAGGCAACGGGCGGAAAGGTTCCGCAGCGGACCGGAAGAACTCATCGAGGAATTAACCGCCCTGCGCCTGGCGCATGGCGTAAAACCATTGACAGACAAAGAACTGGAAAAAATAAGACAAGGAGACTACACACAATGAACCAGAATGAAGACATGGAAGAACTGGACCCGGTGGGCATGATCCATCAGTTGGCCTGTTGTTTCACCCAGCAACGGATGATGGCATCGCAGGTGGCGGTGTTGACGGCGATTGCCAAAAACCCGGCGATTACCTCCGGCCCTATCGTCCGAATGACCGGATTGAGCGTGCCCAACACCGGGCGCATCCTCAATTACCTGGCGGAGGTGGGGGACGTGACCTTTGTACGGGAAGAGCCGCCAAGGCCGGATTATCCTTCCACCCGGCGACATTTCTACATTACGCCGGAAGGGGTGGGCACGGTGAAGAAGCTGGTGCATCACCTGGGCTGGGGGGAGATCAACCGGTTCCGCATCGTGAAGGAGAACGATTCTTCCCAACTTTACAAGTTCCTTTGATAACGGCATGGCCCAGCGAGGATTAACGGAAAAACAGCGTGCGTTCACCAGGTATTGCTTCAGCGGCATGAGCCAGCGGGAAGCCTACCGCAAGGCTTTTCCCAACAAGAAGTTGAAGGATGCCTCCTGCGACGTGCAGGCAAGCAGGCTGTTAAAAAATGTTAAGGTGCAGGAGTACCTGGAGGAATTGCGCCAGCAGGCGCAGAGCGACGCCGTGCTGACCAAGCGCGCCCGGATGGAATGGTTGAGCCGGGTGGTGACGACGGCTCCCAATGCGGTGGACGGGGAATCCGACCTGTGCCAGGAGATGACGACGAGCGAGTTCGGCGTAAAATGCCGGATGCCCGACAAGCTCCGAGCCGTGCAGGAGCTCAACAAAATGGACGGGGCGTACACTCCGGAAGAGGTGAAAGTGACAACGGAATGGAGTTTCAGCAGTTTGCTCAAGGAGCTGAAGAGCACCGGACTGATCAAGGGGAAGGAAGGGAGAGGGTGAAGACGGATTGGCTCCCGGCAAACCGTGTTTTTGTTGTTTCCCGGCAAGGGAGATGGTAGGCTGGGCTTGGCATGAACCAAGCCCTGTAAAAAGGGTCAGGCTAGTTCGATTTTTTATTGGCGGGGAGAATGAATCATTACAGTTCTGGCTGGTGGAGGAGTTGTTTTCCTGCACCAGCCAGCTTGTGAGTTATTGGAAATTGGAAAGAAAAATTACATCATGCAGGAATGAAGAGCAATCTTTCCGGCAGTTCATAGGAGGGAACCTGAAGACGACATATCTTGTTTGCTCCTGTTCTTTTCGGACGTCCTGTATTTATTATATAAAACCCCTCATCGTCATGGCATAGATCATGGGTGGCATCCAGGCTGTATTTTCCATCTCTGATTTGGTTGGTTACGGCAATTAATTTTGGTGTAGCATTTCTTAAAGGTTCTACTTTTTTATACACATCCCGCAAGGCATCAATGGCTTCCCGCAGTTGTTTCCTTTCAATCGCACCTGTAATTGCACTGGAAATAATGTCCGTAATGACAAAGGCTACTCCCCCTAGGACAGCTCCGACGAATACTCCTCCAAGGATTCCTGCCAACCCTGTTGCAACGCCTGCCGCCATGCTCACTAAAGCAGTTGCAACAGTTATTCCTGTTATAGTATAGTAACCTATATAACCTGCTATCCCTATGCTAAGGGCTGCGGAGAGTATTTTCCCCATTTCGAGAAGTTTGCTTTCCCCGATAGTATTAATATCAATACCTTTTTCTGCCCAATCTGTAGGAAGTAATTCTTCCAATCCAATATCTTTAATTAATTTATTTAATTTGACATTTGTATCTTTAATGGCATTATTGATTTCATTGATGCAATCACCTGACGTATCTACATTAATATCCTTTTTCAATACAGGTAACTGGATTTTGGAATATTTTACATCTTTTGATTCCAAGAAAGCACGATTCAAAAGATTTGCATTATCGTTCCATGCGTTTTTATACTGTATAAAAGATTGAGTAATATCATATCTTAATTGTGCTACTTCCGCTCTCTTTTTAGGGTTGCCAGGATAAAAAAGATCATCAAAAAACATAATTATATCTCCTTTATTATTGTGGTTATTTTATATTAATTATTGAAATTACGGTTTCTAATAAAAACCAAATATATCACTCAAAAGAATAGATTTTTAGAGTTGATATGTCAATTTGTTAGAATATTGATTATCAATTTTTTTAAAAATACGCTTCTCTTCATATCCCCCTCATTCCGCGAACCGTTCCCGGATGGGGGGAAAGCGGCTTCAATGGAACTGCGTGGAAGGCAGGAAGGCCGCAAAGGTTTTCCGAAAGCCTCCCGGAGCAGAAAAACAAGACGATTGAATCCGATGAACAAGGAACGATACAAGACGCGCAAGGAGATTGCGGACATATTCGGGGTGGGAGTAAGAACGGTTTCCTACTGGATGCAGGAGGGATGCCCGGTTTTTTATACGGGTAGAAAACTCCGCCCCGGAAGGGGATGCCACCCTCTGTTTATTGTGGAGGAGCTGGAGAAATGGCTCATTGAACAGGCCGAAGAGCAACGGGGGGAAAGGCGCAGGAAGGACAGGGACGTGATGAGTTCCTTTTTCAAGAGGTCCTGATTTTTCGGAAGGAAGGCCGCTTAGTCAAGAGACACCGCAGGCGGGCCGGAACCCGCCCGCGGCGCTCCTGGACGCTTATTACTAAGTATAACAAGCGGCAGTACTTTAACTGATAAATTCCCAACTGGAAGAAAGGCAATGTGTCATATTGTGGAGGGAGTATTTTTATTTTTCTTGAATTAGTAAAGTATCTTTACTAATAAGGAATTGTTCACACAAGATTGGACGCCTTGTGAGGATTGATTAAAAAAACTAAGTATAAGAAGCATATGAATTACAAAACACCTCATGGCGCGATTGTCGCCAGACTAGATGAGAGAGTCAAAACATCGGGGGTTGCCGATGTGGGGAGCATGCGCAAACGGCGCATTTGGCAACGGAGGAATTTCACGGGCTTTCCCTCCTCGGAAACGGTGGGGGAAACCAATGCCCTGTACGTCTCCTATCCGCTCACGACTCTGGAAACCAAAAGGGAGATTGAAGCTTTGCTCATAGGCCTGGCGGAAATCATACGCCCGATTGCCGGTTACGAAGGATGTTTTATCCAGTTCGACCTTGAGGAGAAGAGGATCGCTGCCATTTTGCCGGACCATGCCACCTTCAAGAATGAACTTCCCCGGACTGCACCGATGCGCTGGGAGTTGAAGCTGTGGGATCTCTATTGCGTAGCCACGGTACGGCTGGAGAGCTGCGAGCCGGAAAGGAAGACGCGTGCCGGGGCGACGGTTCTTTTCGGCTGGGAAGAACTGGTGTTGGAAGGCTCCTTTCAGGAAATGAAGGAACAACTTGACCGGAGGATGCGGGAGAAGGCGGAAGTCTTCGGGGAAGGGGCAGCCTACGAGGGATGCCGGGAAGGTGAAGAGGGGGGACTGGATTTCATGTTTATCCAGGGAGCCAGCTTCCACATTTTCCATGTGGACGTGAACAATTAACGGAGGATGAACCATGCAGGATATTGTTTTGGAAAAACCGTGCGGGGATGGTGAGCGGAAGACTCCGGATTCTCCGTACCTTGATGACATCAGCCAGGAGGAGGCGCGTTCCGCGTTCGTCCGCAACAGTTCCAACCCCGAACGGTTCGGGGAAGGGCTGAGGAGGGCGTATGTGGAGGATCTGGAATTCTTCTTGGCCTCTATCAAGAAATGGATGGTAGGGAAGAACGCCTCCCGGATTCAGTACGAGCTGGAGGTTTTCCGGCAGGGATTGAAAAAGAGGCATCTTGATTACATCCATGCGAATGCCAGGTGCGGGAATTTTGTGATTTCCGACTCACCGGATCACGAGAAGGAAAGCCGCAAGCTGCGGATTGCGGAAGCAAAACGCAGGGAGATTCTGGATTACATGGAGCGAAAGCACGACGAGGTTTTCAACAAGTACCATAACAGGCCTTATGCGTGGCTGGAGCCTTCCGGAGGGGAAGAGAGGAGGGAGCTTGAGTACAAGCTTGCCGTACTCAAGCGGATGCACCATTACATGCTCGACGTCAACGCCGCGCTGAACAGGGCGAAGGGCGACTGGAGAAAGCGGGAAGAGGAATTGAGAGCCATGGGGCTTTCCGAAGCGGAAATGGAGCCGTTGCTGCTTCCGGACGTACGGGGGCGTGTGGGCTTTTCCCCGGAAGGGCTTGCCAGAAGCAGGCGTTATATCCGGAAGACGGAGAAGTTGCTGATGGGTTTGATTGCTTCTGAGGAGAGCACGGGGGCTTCCTTCCATGGAAAGGAGGGAGCATGAGCAGCAGGAAAAAGAACCTCCCCTCCCCTGACGAACGGAAAGGAGAGGCTTTCTGGCGGGAGTTGAACTCAGCGGACTGGGACGGGAAGTCCTGCTCCCAGGTGTTCGAGGAGTTTGTGGACATTATGTTCTGTACTCTGAGTGCTGGGAAGGTGGAGTACAAGGGGCGCGCGATGTTCCAGAAAGACCGTGACCGGAAGATTGGAGTCTTCCAGCGCGCCATGCTCCTGCTGGGGGAGGAGATGGAACGGGAGCCGTACCGGGATTTGCTGGGCAGGGTGTACCAGGATGTTGCCGGAACGGCGGGGAAAAGAGCTCTTTCCGCAGTTTATACGCCCGATGCCATCTGCAAGATGACTGCCGGGATGGGAATGGACATTGAACTTGTCAAGGCCCGTATCAGGCGGGGGGAAACGGTTTCCCTGTACGAACCCGCCTGCGGGGCGGCGCGGATGGTGCTGGCTGTGGCGGAGTTGCTGGGAGAGCTCCGCATGGGGCTGCGCGTCACCTGTGAAGAGATTGATTTGGTCGCATGCAAGATTGCTTACGTCAATCTCAGCATGTGGGGCGTGCCTGCGGTGGTTTACCATGCGGATTCCCTGTCGCGGAAGTGCTGGGGAGGGTGGAAGACCGCCGCCCTGGTTTTGATGGAAGCCCGGGAGGAAGAGGTGAGGCGTCTGCGCCGCATGGTAGAGATGATGATGTCGCTGAAATGAAACCGATTCCGTAGCTTTGAGGGAGGGCGTGCTCCCGCAGGAGGAACCCGGCAGGGAATGCCTCCTGCGGGAAGACCGGGAAAAAACCATTCGCAAAAAGATAAAAACAGCCTATATTGTCCAGAGATTGGATGACTGACATGACTCCTGAAGAATTTCTGGCATGGGCCCGGCACAAGCCCTTTGGCGATCCCTTTCCCAAGACGCAGACGGTCACGTTCCTGGTGCCCCTCCTTGGTGTGAGCCGGACGAATATTTTTACATGGATCTCCGGAAAAGTGAATCCCAGCAAGACGAGTCTTTTACTCATGGAAGCCCTGAAACGGGAAAACCGCATCCGCCTGGTGGAACGGGCGGAGGATTTTGCCCGGCACAAGCACGAGGGACAAACGAGAAAGTACACCAACGACCCCTACGCGAACCATCCGGAGGCGGTCGTTGGCCTTTTATTAGAGTACACGGATGACGAACGCTTGCTGGCCGCCGCATGGCTACACGATACGATGGAGGATTGCGGCGTGAGTTATGGGGAGCTTTCCGCCGAGTTTGGCCCGTATGTGGCAACGCTCGTGTATTTGCTGACCAATGACGAGGAGGAAAAGGAGAGGCTGGGCAAGGCCCGCTACATGAGCAAAAAACTTGCGGCCCTTCCACCGGACGCCCTGACGATCAAACTGTGCGACATGCTCAATAACATGGACGGTACGCGTTCCCGAAGGCAGGCGGAAACATATGTGGAAATTTTAAGGAGGGTGCGGGAAAAGAAACCCTCCGTCTGGAACGGGACGCATGAGGCCCTGGCGGAGAGGATCATGGAAACCTACCGGCAAAAGATTTTCTAAAGAGTAGTTAGTTTCCCGTTGTTTTCCCATGCCCGGCAGAGCTTGCACCTGCCGGGTTTTTTGATGCCCCGGTTCTTCCTCCCCCCTCATTCCATGAGCACTCCATGGGCGGAGTTCTTCCTGTTACCTTGCTGCCGATGGGAGGGCAGCGGCCCCCTCCGTGCGGAGACCGGGAAGAACCAGCCGCCGTCCCGTCACCAAAACATATATACATTAAATAACATTATGGCTATATCGACCAAACCGTTCCACCCGTTGGACGCAGAAAACAACCGCCGTTACAAGGTCAAGAAAAAAGACGCTCCCAAAATTGACTGGCATAAGACGGAGGAAACCGGGGCACACGACTGGGAAGGCTATATCCGCATTCCGGAAGATGGAACCTACAATTTCACGATTCAGATTGACGACAACGGCTATCTGAAGATCAACGGTGAAAAGGTAGTGGAACTGACTGGAAGCAATTCTTCCAAGAAGGCAACTGGAAGCAAGGAACTTAAAAAGGGCTTTCACTATGCGAAACTGCATCATGAAAACCTGGAAGTCCCGGAGGCTATTGCTCCTTATCCCAATGCGGAGGAATTTGTTCCTCAAATGGACGGAAAAGACCTGGAGCTCTGGGAAATTGACGCACCCAAAAATCTGATGAAGGCTGAGGATGCCCAGAAGCTGCTTGGTTACTACAATGTCGTGGACTTTGCTACTATGAGCCAAGATCAAGTGTGGAATCATATTGGCGGGTGGTTCAATGAACAGCATCTGGCCGGTGTTGGAATTTACCAGGACAGTTGTGCTCTTCGTCTGAGTATTGCTTTCTGCTGCAAGGGTATTTCCCTATCTGGCGTGAAAGATTCCAGTGGTAAAACGGCTGCCAACAATATTACCCTGGTCACTCCTCCCGGCAATCTCTCAGCCCTCAATCCGGGAATGACGGGACAGGAAGATCCTTCTACACTCCAAAAGCACGTCGTTTTCAGCGCCGCCGCCATGAGCTTGTTCCTGCATAACACCTATGGGGAATCTGACTATGCGGACAAGGACGCGAAGACGGGGTACTGTACTCCCCAGGAGGGAGATATTGTTATCTTTGGACAAACCGGTCACGTCGGCATGGCTCCGGGAAATAATATGGAGAAGATCGGCAATTATGGAGGTCAGCCGATTTGGTTGCTCTATCGTTCGACTTTGGATGATTAAAACTCTTCCTTAGCATTCTTATGATTCACAAGGCGGATATGATTATATCCGCCTTGTTTTTTTGGAAGAATAGGATATAAAAGGGAACATGAACAAGCATGGGGTTTTTGAACGAAACATTTTCTTCATCCTGGTATTCCTGATTGCAGCGGGCACATGGGGCGCCATGGCGGACAGTCCGGATGCTCCGCTCATGGACAGCGAGCAAATCAAAGCTTGCCAGCAGGGGCATATGGAAGTCCTTTCATCCTATCTGGGTTCCGGGAATACGGTGGTCATGGCCTGCTCGTACAAGGCGGAATGGGAGCCGCCCGCTTCCCTAACCGGCAAGGGTATTCTGACTACGTATGCGGTCATTGTCAGGTCGGAACATCAGGATTTTCCTGTGGGAACCAAAGTGAAATGGGTAAATTATATCGAATCTCCCGGTTCTGTTGCCCAGGAAATCATCGACCGCTGGAAGTCACCGGACGGCGAGCTTGTTTATATCATTAACCCCATGAAAGGAAGTGAGGGGGAAGGAGAGGACATCGCCAAGGTAAAAAATGACATTCCGGAACTCCTCGACTGTATTAGGTTTTCCATTGCAAATAAGAGTTTTTATAATAATTTACGAGCCATGCTTGATATTCCGGTTCGGAGGGAGCAATGATTCCCATTTCCCTTTCTCCCGGGGGGCATTCTTCGTGTGCTTCGCTGAAGGTGCGCAGGGCGTCGGCGGTGTGGGAGCAGACATCATGGAGGGGTTCCGTTTTTTTGAACATGATGGACAAATGGATTATCTATTATTTCTATGGTAAAAATATCTCTCCTTTGTTGTTTTCTATCCGGTCTGCTAGCCGTGGCACTGCATGCTCAAGAGCCTTCCTCCTCCTCTTCTTCTTCTCACTGTGTAGCCACGCAAGAGGAGATTGACAATGACCATGATAACTTCCTGCGTGGGACAGCCCGGCAGTTGCGTCAGAACGACGTTGTCCTGGCGGTTATTCCCTATAAAACCGTAAAAACTGACCAGGGAACGGTGCATTATGCCCGTGTCGTCCAGTCATTGAGGGGAGGTATTCCGGTGGAAGCCCTGGTCAAATGGCTCAATCTCTATAGTAAACTGCCTGCGGGCGGTAAACCGGAAACCAAATTGTTGTCCGGCAGTTCGTTCATGTATGTACTGGCCCCTTCAAAGAACGTCAAAGAACTGGGGAAAGATCCGGAAGACTTCACCCCTGCATCCACCGTATATTCCTCACAGGTTCTGCTGGGGGCTTACGACCTGGGTGATCATGTTGACTATTTTCCGATGACGGAGAGTGACCCTGGCCGTGCCATGAAAAAGCTCCTGCATATTGAGCCAGCAAAAATCACCGCCGAATCGGAAGCAGCCCGCTTTAACCCGGAATTCGGCAAGTAACCTGGTTTTCTTCCTTCTCCTTTCTTTTTGATTCACCAGGGGCTGTCTCACGAAAAAGAGGCAGCCCCTTCTTCTTTTGCGCCCCCTGCTCATAACCTGATACTTCCCCTTCATTCCACAAGCCCTCCCCGTTTTTTCCGGATGGTTTTAGCATGTGGCCATGCTCAACTTTTTGGGAACCACGGAGAACTTCGCCGTTATCGAAAACATCCCGTATTCGATGACATGGAAGTTTTTTGATGCCTGGACCGGGGAACCGATACCGCTGGATGGCGTTACCTTCTCCGGGCGCATCTTCGTGGGGGAAAACGGGCGCGAACTGGAGCTGGACATCGCCAAGGGTGAAGAGTCCCACCTCCTTGTCGTCGGCTGTTCGGGCCTCCCGGAAGGCCGCTGGCCGTATGAAGTTTTCTGCGTATCGGACGAGGGGCTGCGGGAGCGCATGCTATCGGGCAGTATCGGCGTAATCGGTTCGCTGGAGGCTAAAACTGTTCTGGATGCACGTCCCACGGCGGACCGGACGCTCTCCGTCCGCCTCCCAGGAGACACGGCCCGCGCTCTCAAGCTTGAATGGCTCTCCTCCTCGCTGGCCCAGACTGCCGCCGCTTCCGCCTGGAATGCCTGGGAGAAGACGAAGGAAACCGCCGACAAACTGGAGGAAGCGGACCGGAAACTGGACGGCCTCATGGAAACCACCCAGGAAGCCATGGACCGGCTCGGCCAGGTGGACGGCCTCATGGAAGGCATCCACGCTGAAGTGGAAAGCGCCCACCAGGCCGCCCAAAAAGCGCAGGACATCCTTGAAAGCGGCATCCTGCAAGGGGAAAAGGGAGACACCCCCGTCATCGGGGAAAACGGCCACTGGTGGATTTCCGGCCAGGACACCGGCATCCGGGCGGAGGGCCGGGATGGCGTCACCCCGCATATCGGCGCCAACGGTCACTGGTGGATCGGCGAGCAAGACACGCAGGTCCAGGCGGAAGGGACGGACGGCATGGACGCCGACTTCATCCGCCGCATTTATATTTCTTCCGCGGAGGAACTGCCGGAGGAAGGAGAACGCGGCGTCTTCTACTACATCCCCAGCCCGGACGGCAATTACGACGTGTACGCCTGGGTGGACTTCCCGGACGGGGACTCCGCCTGGACGCCCATCAGTGAATCCACCCTCCAGCAGGCTACCGTCCGCGCCCACGGCACGGTCCGTCTCAGTACGGGCACCATCCTGACGAACGGCGGCATTGTCGGCGTCAATGAGGCCGGGCAGCTTCTGGTGCGTGAAGCCCGGACGGACGTTCCCGGAACAGTCAAGCTCTCATCCTCCAAGCCTTCCCTGATCTCCCCCGGCCTGGTGGGAGTCAATGCCAGCGGCCAGCTCATCGTGCCGGAGGCCACAATCAACCAGGCGGGAACCATCAAGATCAACAACTCCAAATCGGTCGAACGCGGAGCCCAGGTCCAGACGAACAAGAACAATCTCGCCATGGTCCCCATCGCGGGAAACCGCTCTTACGGAGTCGTCGCCACGGGCACCCAGTTTCCCGTCATCCCGCATGAACGACCCTACATCGTCTCCCTTCCCATTGCTTCGGATGACACGCGCCTCAATTCCGCCGCCCTCTACGGCACACTCACCATCAACCTCCACCGCAGGGGATTTCTACGTTATACCTCTGGAGCCAATGCTGAAAACGGACTGGACTTTTCTACAGGCCGCTATCTGTCGCTGGATTATGGCACAGGCCTGGAATCGGAGGAATACACTTCCACCATTGAGGGGGTGACGGACACCCGCTGCCGCCTGGCCGTCCATCGGTACGGAGACATCGTTTTCCATGACTCCTACGCCACCCCGGACAAGGGCGGCTCCGTCAAGCCCGGCTCCTCCTTCACCATGTCCGGTAAAGGTGTCCTCTCCCTGCTTCCTGCTGCGCCCGGCACGCTGGGAGGCATCAAGGTAGGAACGACGCTCTCCATCGCCAAGGATGGCACGCTCGACATTCAACTGGATACGGAGACCTTCCACGAAGCCAGCCCCCGCCCGGCCAGTTCCGCCGCCACCGCCGCCTGGATCAGAGGGAAGAACTTCGTCTCCCAGTCCGATTTGCAGGGTAAGGGCTTTGTTTCGGAAATCCGCGTCAAGGAACTGCTGGGCGGCTATCAGTCCCGCATGGGCATAGATGACCTCCTCCCCGTTACCCAGGAACAATTTGAAGCCCTTCCTTCCCGGAGTTCCAAAACCCTTTACATCATTTACTGATCCCGCATGAAAATTTCCCATCACTCCATCACCGCCAGGCAGGTCTATGACGCCTGCCTGGGCGAGAACAAGGTAAAGGCCATCTACCGAGGCGACGTGAAAATCTATCCGGACAACGCGGCACGCATCAGCCAGATCAGGCTGGACATCTCAGCCTGGTCGGGCACGCCGGACGGCTCCTTCTGGGAACAGGCCATCGAGGCCGTCTCCGTCTACGCTTCTACTTCCCGCTACATTAAAATGACGGCGGACCGCACCTACATGGTCGGCAGCACATGGGGGAGCTACCCGCTTGCCTCCTACCGAGGAACGGGACTGTTCGAATTCGCATACAATGAAGGCCCTCTGCTCCAGAACGTCCGTCTGGGGGACAGCGCATCCCTCCAGATCAAACTGCCTTCGCTGAAAAGTTTTTCGATTGGCGGCACGCAGGAGTTCGACCAGCCGGTCAGCCGCGTCTATCCGGCATGCCCTTCCGGCACGGAAGTCCGGGGGTATTTCGGCAAGGGCCAGAAGCGCGTTTCCACGGGCGTGCGCATCGTGATCGTGAGCCTCCCCTCCGGCCAAGTCCTTCTGGACCGCCATCAGCAGCAAAACGGCCACTGCCGGGGCAGCTATGACTGGAACTACGGCTGGGTCGGCTCCGTCGCCGGGGACACGCAGGCCCGGCTGGAGGTCTACCCCCACCAGCCGCGCGGAGGCTGGGGCGGGTACTTTATCTATCCTGCCGCTTCCTGTTCCCTCACTGCCCGCATCATCCAGATCGTCCCGGAAGCCTGAAACTTATTCCCCCCTCCATCTACGATTAACTCCTCACTTTTGATGACCTCTGCCATGCAAATAGCCACCATCCCCGGAGAAACCTATGCCGTTACGGTCACCTCTCCCTGTACGGTCTGTGCCGTCATGCCCAAATCCTCTCCCCTTCTTTTGATTACCATTGAGGACCCCGGCCAGTATCTCGTTGTGGCTCCCACCACAGCCCTGTACATCGACGACGATTCCGCCCTTGTCACCCGGTCTTTTAAGTCCGCCCCCGTGGGGATGTTTTCCCGCAAGGTTCCCTCCGGGGGCGCCATCGGCCAGGAATCCATCGAACTTTCCCTGGCTCCGGACGACCCCAGGGACAACCTCAACTCCTGCGGCTTCGCGTTCGCCGTGGAAGAAGCAGGCATTCTCCGCTCCATCGCCATTGAAGGCCGCACGGGCTACGAATTCCACAAAAATCCAGTGTGGATGAAGCTCTGGCGCGCCGTTCCGGGGGCGGTCCCGGTGTGGCTGGCCGTTTCCCTTAACTCCGTCATCCAGCAAAACGACGCCCTCAACACCTGGGACTTTGAAGAAGGAGTGCCGCTCCGTGCCGGAGACCGCCTCGTTGCCACCACCCACCGGGAGGAGGGGAAGGAGAGCCGGGAGTTTTCCGTGGACGGGACGGACGGCAAGCTTCTTGCCCGCGTGTGCGCCATCCCCGCCACAGAAGGTATCGGCTGTCTGGATGATTCCGGCAGCGTCGCCTGGAACTACCTTCCATCGGGAACCATCACCCTATCCAGGGAAGCCAACCTGGCGGATTACGCGCAGGTGGCCGTTCTTGATGAGTCCGTATTCGGCTCCACCCGCAAACGCCCCCAGACACTTTATGTCCTCCAGGCGGCCTCATCCCCTTCCAACTACCCGTAACCGCTAACCAAAACCATATAACACCATGGCTTCAACAACAAAACTCTATTTGGGCTCCACCCTCCTCGTGGACCTGACGGCCTTTGCCCTGGCAAGCAGCCTCACGGCTCACGCGAACAACGGTTCCATCCATGTGACTGACGGGGAGCGTTCTTCCTGGAACGCCAAGCTCGACGCTTCGGCCCTGGCTTCCTACGTCCAGTCAAGCACCCTCACAACCACCCTTGCCTCTTATGCCACGCAGGACTGGGTAACGCAACAAATCGCGGCAAAATCCCATATCCGCATCACGCCGGTGGAAACACTTCCCGCCGAAGGCGTACCGGATGTCATCTATCTGGTTCCCCCTGCCGGTGCGGGAGACTCCCATCTCCGGGAGCAATACGTCTACCTGAACGGAGAGTGGATCAAGGTGGGGGACACAGGAGTTTCCCTGGACGGCTACGCCACCGAGTCGTGGGTGAAGGGCCAGCTTGAACCCTACGCCAAATCTTCCGACGTGACGGACTCCATCGCCACGGCGAAGGAGGAAGCCGTTTCGGAGGCTGCCACCCATGCCGAGGGCATCTACGCCAAAATCACCTCCATCACTCAGAGCGCCTATAACGCCCTGGCGGCAAAGGACATTCACACCCTCTACGCCATTACCGACTAACGATACTTCCTTTCCCCCCTTCCATGATCCGTGAACTCAAACTGGGAGACATCCCCCTGCTGCAACTCGCCTCCGGCATCACCGCTTCGGAGCCGGGTCTCGTCTCCGGCCAGCAGGTTGTTTCCTATGTCGAGGGGAGGCTTTCCTCCCTCGGCACCGGAACATGGAATGGGGGCACCGTTTCCAACGCCACCACCTTTGACGCCCCTGTCTGCATCAACTACGGAAACTGGCTGACTTACGGCAACTCCTCTATCCCGTGGTCTTCCATCCCTGCCGCCGCCGCGCCCAGCAAGCGCCAGATTGAGAGCTACACAAGCGCGGCTGCTCTCGCGCGTCCGGCCACCGGCCAAATCGAACAGGTTCTCCACCTTACCGCCAGCGGTCCCGCCTGGACGGATCTTCAACCCTCCGGAAGCACATCTTCTGCCGGGCCCAGCGTTCACCAGAACAGTCTTTTTCTGCTTACGGACTGGCACAGGTCGGAGAGCCTGCCTCCCGGATGGTACAAAGTGGAACTCGTTCTTTTTGCTGCCAGGGCTGCCACGACTCTCGACTTGCTTGACTCGCAGGCCGTCCAGACGGGCCGCGTCAAAAACGTGATGGGCATGGCGTGGCACAACGAGTCCATCCCTTACCTTTCCCTGACGGGGACATCCTGGCTTGGCTACCAGGGCTCCCCGCAAGAGGGCATCTTCGCCTGCGTCCTTCAGATGAGCTTCTTGTATGAGCACATCCCGGGTGAGGCGGCATGGATAGGCTCCGGCCTGGTTGAGGGCAAGGCCGGATGGATAAACGGCTCCCTGCGCTACACCTCAATCCAGAAACCGGAGGAAGTACACAACGCCACTACCCTTCTTCCGGACGACCCTCCCACGGAACCGCCTACGGAAGGTCCTACCGATCCTCCTACGGAAGGCCCCACCGAAATACCTACGGAAATACCCTCGGAAGTACCCTCGGAAATGCCTTCGGAAATGCCGGAAGGCTTCTCCCATAATCTTCTTCACCCAGCCACTGACGCGCCATGATTTACCTGCATTATTTCACGTACCGCGGCCACGCCGACCTGCTGACCTGGACGTGCCGTGCCACCCTGGAAACTCTTGCCCATTCCCCTTATGTCCTTGGCAGGGATATTTCCATTGTTGTCGTTGACGATGCCAGCAATCCGTGTCCGGAAGCAGCCGTCTCGGAACTCAAGGCCATGGGTGCAACCTACCGCACCTCCACCTTTAAACGCAGAGGCAACCTCAACGGCCAGGACTGCATCATGGGGATTCTTTCCGAATTCAAACGCTCCATGCGCCGCAAAAAGGATATTGCCGTCAAGATGGACTGCGACACATTGCTCCTTGGCACCACCTGGCTGGAACAATTCGTGAAGGACAGCTCCGCCCTCGTCACCGGCGCGGATGACCGGGGGTGCATTTACGGCATGTGCTATGGGCTGAAAGCCGTCCTCATAGACGCCCTCATCGACCTCTTCACTCGCTGCCCCGTCGGGGACCGGTCTCAGGAAGACATCTACCTCGGCTACCGCGCCCGCAGGCTTGCCCAATCCCTTTCCGGGGACGGAAGCTTCCTGCCCATCCCCATCTGGCTCAACAGTCCGGACACTCCCGGCGACAACGGCCCCCACGGCCAGCTCATCATCTACAACTGGTCGCGCGGCCTGGACATCGCCCCTCTCTATACAGGCTTCCAAGTCATCAACGTCTGTAACGGCATGCACCAGGGCAAAACCGCCATGGCGGATGTACGGAAGCTGGTTGAGCGCCTCGTCTCCGGCAAATTCTCCGGTTCCTGATCCCATCTCCACCTGTCTTTGACCATGAAAATTGCGACGCTTACCGGCCACTCCTACGCCATTACCGCTTCCCGGCCCTGCACGGTTTCCGCCGTAGCGGGGGACGGTTCCCTCATCCCGCTGCTCTCCATCACCGTTCCCGGCCAGTACGTGCTGGTGGCCCCTTCCACCATGCTGGACATCAACGAGGATCACACTCTGGTGACTCCCATGAAGGGCCGCACCGGCATCACGGGGGGATTGCTCCAGGCCTCTCTGGGCATGCTGCAATCCCATTTTGAGGATAACTACATTCACGTCAACCGGGGAGACCGCAACAAATGGGACGACACGATCAGCTCACAGAATTTCGCCGACCATAAATACAACATGGACCTCCACCTCTATTCAGAAGAACACGCGTCCCTCAAGCAGCTCCTCGCAAACAAGGATGCCCTTCTGGCCCTCCTCAACCCGGACCAGACGCAAACGGCCTGACCTCTCCCTTTCCCCTTCTCCTGATTAACCCAAACCAAAAACAAAACCATGAATAATGCAACCAATACATGCAACCACACGGAAGAAATCGCCCACGCGATTTACAGCCAGCACCACAATGAACTCAATCCCGGCATTCCGCCGGACTGGGACGCCTTGCCTGAAGAAGAAAAACAGGCATGGCGCAAGGTTGCGGGCACCATCCTGCCCACGCTCGGGCAGCACGCCTTGGGCGACCTTCTGGCTTACGCCAAAAGGAAAATAAAAGAATCCTCCTCTACAGGGAAAAAAATCCTCTGGGGCCTTGTCAGCGCCGCCGTCCTGGCCGCCTTGAGCTGGCTGGCCTCCCTCGGGCTTACTTCCTGCGGTCACACGGTGGATATTTCCCAAGAAGGAGCCGCCATTTGCAAAGACGGAACCTGCCTGATCGTCAAGGACGGCCACGTCATCTTCAGGCCCGCGCCGGAAAAGGCTTCCCCCCGGGAGGAAGAAACTGCCGTCATCCGCCAGCAGAAATAATAACCTCCGAACCCAAATAACCGCCGCGATATGTGCCAGCCCTACGATTGGATCATCCGCCTCGTCAACACCCTCAAAGTCGTCTTTGCGACCAAGGACGGCGTGTTCGCTGTTCTTATTGCCGTGATGCTCGTGAGCATGGGCGTCCTCTACCACGACATGCGCCAGTACATGACCGAGCAAACCCGCGCCCAGGTGGAAACCGTCCGCGTGCTCACAGAACTCAAGGCGGAAATCTCCTCACTCAAACAAGCAGCCAAATAACCATGACCTCGACAGAACAAAAAATCGCAGCCCAGATCCTCTATCTGGAGGACAACCGCGCCACCGGGCCGGACTCGCTGCGCGTCACCCGCCTCCCCGCTGCCGACAAAGGCGGCGACTGGGAGATCTGCGGCATCTGCGACGGCATCGAACCCGCCGTATTCCGCCATCTCAAGTCCTTGCTTGACGCCGGGAAAAAGGAAGAAGCCTGGGAAGCCTCCCTCCAGTACGTACTGGATAATACGCAGGCCGTCCGCACCTGGCTCGGGGCGCAGGACTGCCCCGCCGTGGAATTCTTCCTGCGCGACTTCTTCTTCAATGCGGGGGTCAAATCCGCCTCGCTTGCCGTCCAGCGGGCCGTCAACGCCCGCAACGGCTCATTAAAGGAAGACGGCATCGCAGGCCCCGCCACGCGCTCCGCGGTCCAGGCGGCTCTCACCGCCAATGGGGAAACCGTCATGCTGATGCTCCTCCATCGTTTCCGTGAACAGCACTACCGTTCCTGCAAGCAATGGGACGCCTTCGGCAAAGGCTGGATCAACCGCCTGGACGCCGCCGCGAGCTTCGCTGCCGGTCTTCTCCGCTAACCATATTCCCACCGACACCCGCCATGGCTACCGGAGCTCTCATCGCTGGCACTCTCGCCTCCATCGGTTCGTCTTTCTACCAACAAAAAAGGCGGCTAAGGAACAAAAGCAGGCGGCGGAAGCCATGGCCTCGGCCATGGAAAAACAACCCACCGTCCAGGCTGCGGACATAGCCGCCCAGCAAACGCAGGACACCCGGGAACAAAGCGAGCAGGCCGTCAACGTGGCGGCTAAACGCCGCTTCTCGCTAAACCGCACCGTCAATCCCTCCGCCGCGTCCTCCCTGATGGGAGGGCGCAAGACGCTGGGCTGATATACCACCAAGCATTCCCTGCACCCTCATGGTCCGTCCCAATACACGCCTTGCCACCCGCTACATCGACACAGCAGAAGCCCTCCTTGGCGACATGAAGGGGTACAGCGGAGACTGGGACTGGCTGCGCAAGCACATCATGCCCCGCACCCAGGCCGGGGCGGACCGTGAGGAACGACCGTCCCTCACCGCCAAGCGGCTGCATTCCACTGTCGCTATCAAATCCCTGCGCATCCTGACGGGTGCGCACATCATGTACATTACCCCGTCCAACCAGCGCTGGTTCTCCCTTCAGAGCGGGCTTCGCGACAAGGAGAAATCCTCACGCGTGGACGAATGGTTTGCGGAATCCACGGAAATCATGTTTGCGGAGCTGGGACGCTCCAACTTCTACACGGAAATCCATGAAACATTTTTAGACCGCTGCCTGACGGGAACCGGGTGCCTCTTCTGTGATACTTTGCCGGATGGCCGGTTGAACTTCCGGCATATACCCTCCGGTACGTATGCCATCGCGGAGGGGGAAAACGGCCAGGTCAACACGCTCGTGCGCCAGTTCAAGCTGACGCCCCACCAGGCGGCGGAAAAGTTCGGCTACAAAAAACTCCCGGAAAGCGTCCGCAAGGACTTTGACGACCCCCGGAAGCGTTTCACCGTGCGGCATGAATTCCTCCACTTGGTCTTCCCCCGGCAGAACTGCGACTTCGGGCATGATCTCGTGAATGCCAAGCGCATGAAATGGGCCTCCGTCTACCTCGCCTGGGGAGCGGAAAAACAAGTCATCCGGGAGGAGGGCTACAACGAATTTCCTTTTCTTGTTACTCGTTTTTTGCGCTATGGCGACGGCCCCTACGGCTACGCTCCCGGCCTGGATGTCATGGAAGAAATCACTGCTACCCTCAAGCTGGAACGCGTCATGGACGTACTGGCGGAAGTGGCCGCTTTCCCGCGGATTATTCAACTGGCCGAACAGGTCGGGGAAGTAGACTTGCGGGCAGGGGGCGTCACCACCGTCAAGGCGCAGGCGGCCCGTGAAAAACTCCCCCGCGAATGGGCTACTTCGGGCCGTTACGATGTCGGCAAAGACCGCATTGCCGACAAGGAGGAAAAAATCCGGGAGGCCTTCTTTGTGGACATGCTGATGCCTCTAGCCAACGTGGATCGGCAGATGACGGCAACCGAGATTAACGCCCGCCAGGAAGAACGCGTCCTCTCCTTTTCCCCCTCCCTGACCCTCTTTATCAGCGACTGCAATGTTCTCATGCACCGCATCTTCTCCATCCTGTTCAGGCAGGGCAAATTCCCCAAGGACGACGTGCCCGCGGAACTCATCGTGCCGGACATGGGAGGGAGTGAAAACTATGAAATTGAAATCCCCAACGTCCAGTACCTCGGGCGCATCTCACAAGCCATCGCCAACGCCCAGCAGCAGGGACTCGAATACTTCATGCAGGTGGCTTTGAACTACACGCAGATTACCAAAGACACCTCGATGATCGAATACGTCAATCCGAGAAAATTCGCGCAATTCCTCTACGAGCGCACCGGGGCTCCCACCAGTTGCCGCCGCACCGCCCGGGAACTTTTCGAGCTCGACAAGCAGAAGGAGCGGGACGCCGAGATGCAGCGCAAGCTGGCTGCCGCAGAGGGCGCTCGGAATCTTGTCGGAGCCCAGAAAGACCTGGCTCCCGCCTGACGCCCCGGCACACGCGCGCGACATTCCATTTTCTTATGCAACCCATAGAACAACACATAACAACCGAACAGGAGCTGGCCTACAAACGCTATGTAGAACGCCGCCGTTCCCACCTGGCCTGCCAGATTACGCCGGAAACCCTCGCCTACATGGAGGAGGAGTTCCAAACGGGACTTCCATGCTACCAGACCCGCGATCCCATGACCGGCCAAACGCTCAAGCCCGATCCCATCCTCGCCGCCATCCGGGACGGACAGAGGGAAGTCGTCCTTTGGCTGCGGCGTGAAATCGCCCTGGGCCTCCAAGCCGCGGAACAAAACGATGAAGACGCCTGAATCCAACTCCAATCCCATGCTGAACTTCAACACCAACACCATCAACAAAGACGAATGGCTGACCCCTCCCTGGCTTCTCTCCAGGCTCGGTTCCTTCGATCTTGATCCCTGCGCGCCTGTCAACAGGCCCTGGCCCACCGCCTCCCGCCACTATACCGTTCTGGACGACGGCCTTTCCCGGCCCTGGAAGGGCCGCATCTGGCTGAATCCTCCCTACGGCAGGGAAACCTTCCGCTGGATGGACAGGCTCGCCACCCATGACGGGGGCGGCATGGCACTCGTCTTTGCCCGGACGGAGACGAGCGGATTCGCCCGCTCCGTCTGGAACCGTGCGGAATACGTCTTCTTCTTCCACGGCAGGCTTCGTTTCTGGACGGTGGAGGGGAAAGAGGCCGACGCGGCCAACGCCCCTTCCTGCCTGGTTGCCTACCGCAGGGAAGAACGCCCCTTTCTGGCCGCCTTGCAGCAGGAGGGGAAAGGAATTCTTGTAGAACGTGCCCGTCCCTGCCTGATGTCTCTGGCAACCGATACTTTGTTCCAATACCAGCCTTTGGCTGCCTGACCACCACTTCCAACCAACAAAAATAACAACAACAAACATGAACACCACATTATTCAATCCATTCATGCGCATCTGCCGCGCCGCCGCTGAAGAAACGCCGAAGGGGGGCGGACCTCCCGCCCCCCAGCAGCCGGAAGACACGCCTCCGGCCCAGCCGCCCGCTCCCGGAGAAGAACAGGCTCCGCCCAATCCGGACAATCCGGGGGAGGCCGCTACGGAATCCGGCGAGGTTGACTTCTCCCTGGATGCTCCACCTCCGGACGGAAAAGAGCAACCCGGGGACGAAACTGAACCAGGCGATCCGGAGGACAGCAAAGAGCCGGAAAAACCCTATGAACTCGAATTACCAGATGATCTGGACGTAACGGACGACTTCAAGTCTACCCTCAAGGAACACGCCAAGGCTTCCGGTCTGGAAGGCAAGGCGGCGGGGAAATTCGTTTCCGGCGTCATCAAATCCATGCAGGAGGCGGAACAGGCCAACATTGCCGCCACCACCAAAGAACTCCGGGAAAACTGGGGCAAAAATTTCAACGCCAACATGAAATCGGTGAAGGAATTTGCGGGCAAGCTCAAACAAAAGTCCGGCCTCACCACGGAGGACCTGACCCCCCTTCAGTCGCCCAAGGGCTACCGCCTTCTCTACGCCTTGATGAAATCCGTAGGGGAAGACGCCTTCGTTTCCGGAAAGGAAGCACAGCCGGAAGACCCGCAGAAGGAGGCACAACGAATGCTGACCGATCCGTCTCACCGCTACTTCCGAGCCATCCAGGACCCCACCGACCCCCTCTTCAAGGAAGCCAACCAGGAGTACAACCGCCTTGTCGGCTACCCCTCCTGATACAGGGAAAAATCATTTCTTCATGACGTTGACTGCCCTTATATCTAGAAAATCTTGGAGCGGCAAAACAGTATATGACAGCCAACGTCTAGGGAGATACCAACGGCAAGAATTATAATATATTGAATTATTTAACCACTTCTTTCCCGAAAACTCTTACTCGGTCAACAAGCTGAAACCAATACACCCCACCTAAACCGTCTACGTTACAATTATTAATGGACCATTTGACCGCTTCTTCATAAAAGGGTAAATTGTTACCTGAATACATTCTCCGAACGAAATCAATCGTTTTCTCTCGCTTCCCATTATTATCGAGAGCGTTAACTACTGCATTCTCAACTGATACTGCAATAGCCTCCAAGATTAGCAGACGCATTCTTTCTTCTTCCTCAGTGAGGTGAAAATCACCTTTATCGATTTCCTCTTTCAACAGTAAAGCAATCGCCTTCTCATCCTTTCTTCTATCCGTCACTGTATTAATGTTAACTGGAGCATTGCTGGCTACACGCAAACGCAATTTTTTATCCAATAAATCCAAATACTGGACATCACTCAGATAACGTAAAACGATTCCATGTCCAAAAAGCTCGTGAGCAAATTTTGCTACTCTCTCATTGTGCGTTCGAATACCGTCTCCAAAAAATCCATAATTGATAGACAACAGCCACAGATCTTTCTTGTTTTTATCGACCACCTTTTCCAAAACCATTATGTTTGCAGCATTCTGTTCATTCTCCTCGCTCAAAGTACCCAAACTATCTGTCCCAAAAAGGCAAACCTGTAATGACCGACGCATTTCCTCTTGCTGCCGTTTGGAAAATACTCCCTGAATATCCGTGTCACTCTTGATGAGGGCATTCCAAGCCTTATCAATATAGAAAGCTAAAAACTCTTTCTTTTGTAATTCACTCAAGGCATTGATTTCACATGCAATTTCCCAGTTTTTCTTTTTATTTATCATCGCAACGAATTGCTCGACACCATTTGAAAAAGCGCTATTATCTCTCCTATAATCAGACATATCTACCAATGAAATACGGCTTAATTTCATTGCGATTTTATCCAGAACAGATTGGTCACTGGGAGATAAAGTTGGATTAACTTCAATATTGGGTAAAGATAAACAATCCTCTTTTGAAATAACCTGAAAAGCATTTTCCGTCAAATCGTTGTCTTTCAAAAATTTAGAAAGTGCCATGTTCCTTTCCTCATACTCAAATGGCTTGCGAGATTTCATAATATGGGCAACGAGCGTGCTTAGCTCATTATAAATATCATCCAATCTTCCTGAATGAATCCTTGCATATCTCAAAGCCTGAGTATAAGTTATTCCTTCCCTCAATCCTTGTTCTACTTTTAGGCCGGATAGATACCGATCATATTGTCTCCATTCATCTTGAGCCTTGGTAGCAAGTCCCTCATTGATAATATTAAGTTCTACGAGTATCTTCTGCAAATTTTTTTCCACTTCAGGAGTAACGTTGTATTGCTCAACAAAGGCCTTTAATCGAGGTGCTCGATATAATGTATACAAAGGATATTTTTTCATGAATGCAGCATGAGCTTGCTCGTGCCGGACAGTTGATAGTAATTTCTTCTTTTTTTCAGTGTCCTTGATCGTCTCATAGTAACTATTTCCATATTCTTTACTGACAAAAATTTTCCCCAGATAAGGAGAAAATGTCACTACTAGCTCTGAACCAATTATTCGTATATCAAGTTTTGGCCCCTCAACAAATAAAGCTCTCGGAGGATTATAATTATTATCATTTTTATAAATATTCGGGTCTAGTTCGTTCGGCTCATTATCCATCCCACGGAGCTCCTTTTCTCCATCCGCATAACATAAGAGCGGAATTGTCACACTCAAAAAGAGCAAAAAAATATTTTTTAATATATTTATCATAATTAAAATCAATTAGTATAATATTTAACGGAATTATTTCCTTTAGTCTTGTGGAAATCGCTCTCTTTGTTTTACTTTTTCCGAATTCTTGATGAACAGCGCCAGCCTTTCATTGTTGCCATCCAAATTCCCTCGATGACTGATAAAAACGGCCTTACAAGATTACCCTATATAGTTCCGATATTTAATAAACAAACGCAACGTTTCTTTTCTCTCGTAGCTTTTTACCAATATCAGTTATCCCCGCAGCGCGTAAGTCAGAAATCGTGCAGCTTCCCACAATTTGATTTTCCGGGAAACAAGCTCTTCAGCTGGAATACAGATATTAATTCCAAAATTGGGGTTTGCATTGTCTGAAAAGGCTTTCCTATAGGAAAAAACGATTGACCAGAGAACTCCGTAAGCATGTTCCCGTAGTCCCGAATAACCTTTTCCCAAAAAAGGCATGCAAACATGCTGGGCGTTAGTTTCTGGCGTTTTGGCAATGACACGCCAGACAGACTTTAAACACTCGATCAGCATTTCCAAGGAAGATTCCGCACTCGGAGATTCTTCAGGATGATACAGTGTATTGCATAACAAAAACGCATAACGCCTGCTCTCATCCTCGCCTCCCGACTTTTCCGGCAGCCTCAGCGCGATGACCGTACCTTCAGGGAACAGAGCGCCGTCGGCATAGGAATCATACCGGGAAGGCGCTAGCTCTGGCCTCTCCTTAAAATGTGGGCTGTATGCGCTTTTGAGTGGAACAGAATTCTTGTCGATTTCTTTTATTCCGCCCTGTCCAGAAGGGCAAAACACCTTTGTCTCCTCCGACTGGTAACAGGCTACGAACAAATCCCAGTCAAAATAAAGAGGATTCTTCCTCAACTTTTCTTCAGAACTTTTCTTATCATCTCGATTCTCTTCCGGTCCTCCTTTAAAATAACAATGCATGAACTGTCCCATCAGATTCGGCCTCTTGTGCTTGCTCCCATCCATCGTAAGAGTACCTCCTGCTATATTGTTCCTGTTGTAGGAGAGAATAAGATCCCCCGGCTGGTCGAAAATAGACGAAGTACTGAAAATAACTTTCCCGTTAAGCGGATGCTCATCCCTCATGGGAATCGGGATAACCAGGGAAGACGGAAGCCACCTTAGCCAAAGTGCCGCCACCCAGGGCAGCAGAAATATACTTACAGGTAAAACAAGATAAGCGAGAGGCAACGGAAGCGCGGAAAACAAATTAAGCTGAGGAAGCCCCAGAAGGGTATAATACACCCCTACAAAAAACATGGCCCACGGCAATGGCGAACCTGTACGGATCCCGTACACGAATTTTTCTTTGAGTATTCTTAATTTTTTCATGTTATTTTAATGTTTTTCCTTCTTCAGTTGTAAACCGCTTTTAGCCCCTGCCTTTAAAAGTATTTTCCTGATCTGTTCGTTTTTAGCTAAGTCCAATGCCGACTTTCCTTCCTTATTCATCAGATTCAATTCCGCCCTTTCGTCAATAAGTGTTTGTATAGACTCCAGCGCGCCGGTAGTAACAGCATACATAAGGGCTGTGCACCCATCAGAATCGACATGATCAATCATCTCCTTCTTTCGATCATTCGCTGCATCCAGTAACAATTTGATTATCTCTGGTTGATTCGCTCCTGCAACAATTGAAAGGAGCATGAGATCAAAGAGACTTTCCCCCAATTTATAGTGTTTGAAAACATCTGCTCCATTTTGAATGAGGTATTTTGCCACCTTGTTATCCTTTTTATTCAAAGATAGACTTAAGGCGGAACAATTGTTGGCAGACAACATGTTCACGTATTCTACTTTTCTTTCCCCTGCTGCTTCGACAAGAAATTGGACAATATCTAGATGGAGTCCTTTGGCCGCCTCCATTAATATAGTAAAGTTTGCATCGCCATTTGAAGTAGTTCGTTTTTGGAAAATATTGGCTCCGTTTAGCACGAGATATTGCGCTACATCCATATGCCTTGCGCCCAAAGCTAAAACCAGTGCATTTACGTCGTTCAAAGTTGACCTATTAATATACTCCGTTTTTTTCTCCCCTGCTGCTTCGACAAGAAATTGTACTGCCTTCAGATTTCCAGCCTGAGCAAACTCCATAAGTATAGTTCTTCCGGTTGATTTTTCCTTGTTAAAAATGTCCGCACCATTTTGTACGAGGAATTCGGCTATTTCCATATTTCCCCCCCCCAATGCCAATACCAGCGCATTAGCATTATTTGAAGCCGACATATTAATATACTCCAATTTTCGCTCTCCCGCCGCCTTGATTAAAAACTGAACTGCATCAGGCTTGTTACAGCTGACAGCCTCCATAAGTATACTCCAATTGCTTACACCTCCCGGAATGGTTACAGTTTTAAAAATGTCCGCACCATTTTGAACGAGCAATTCGGCTATCTCCATATTTCCCACCCCCAATGCCAATGCCAGCGCATTAGCATTATTTGAAGCCGACATATTAATATACTCCAATTTTCGCTCTCCCGCCGCCTTGATTAAAAACTGAACTGCATCAGGCTTGTTACACCTGACAGCCTCCATAAGTATACTCCAATTGCTTACACCTCCCGGAATGGTTACAGTTTTAAAAATATCCGCTCCGCTCTCAATAATATATTTAGCAACATCAATATTTGACCAAAACAAGGCTTTACTCAAAGCGGTCTGATTATTGAAAGATATGTAATTTATATATTCGTTTTTCTTTTTTTCTGAACATTCGACAAGCAATTTCACAAGATCAAGATCATTGATTTCACAGGCAAGCATTAGAGGAGTATATCCTAAATCATCTATCGAAAAAAAATCACCATGTTGTTCTTTGATGAGGTAAGCAGCTATTCCACTAAATCCGTAAGAAATGGCGTCACATATCGTGTTAGATGAGTTATCGTGATAACTCAATCTATTTATAAGGTTATTGAGTATCTTGCTTTCTTTACGAAAACGTTTCTCGTTCACGGAACGGACAACCAATTCTTTTGCCTCTTCCCAAGAGTGTACAGGCTTCTTAATATCCAACGGTTCCGGCCAGTAAAACCAAGTAAAAAAGGCTGTAAGAAGTATTAAAAGGATAGTGATAGACAGCCTGAATTTATGTTGACGGTTTAAATAAGCGGAGTACTCGGCAATTGTTAAGGCGTCGCTCTTTCTCTGACGCAAATCTTTCCAGAATTCTTTTTCCTTTTCCAGAATTTGACGGACGCCATCCTCCATTCTTTCAGAATCGAGCACGATCCATTGGTAATCCTTGACTTTGGCGATACTGACCGGAATATTTTCGGGCCAGACGAAGTTCGGGGCAAAGCAAATGGGAATAATGAGCTGATAATCTCTGGATTTATTTTCATTGCGCAACAAAACATGCTCAAGCCCCTTTCGAATCAGATCATCCTCCTGTGAACACCTGTCAAAGAAAGTCGGAGATACCAGCAAAAGAATCGTATTGGAATGCGTGTATGCCTGTCTGAGCTTCTTTTTAAATTCTCCCAGGGGAGCCCTTTCAACATCGTGATAAACGCTCTTCTCAAATGAAGATAACGTTTCATAGAGAAGCCGGGATTCCCTGGCATACTCCTCACGCCTGTACGAGATAAAGAAATCATACAACCGACTTTGTGCGCACATATGACTAAATACTATCCCATCCTCTCGTTAGAAACAAGGAGAAAAGGGTTTGTTCCCATTCCCCTGACAATTATTTTGACGCAACGTTCATTCCCAAGAGTCAATATGAAATGGGTAAAGGAATGTGCAGGCAAACTCATGCAAAAATCTGGTCTCACGGCAGAAGACCTGACTCCTTTTCAGTCGCCCAAAGGCTACTACCTCCTGCACGCCCTGATCAATCTGTGAGAGAAGATGCCTCGTGTCAGGAAAAGAAGCACGAGTGGAAGACCGCAAAGGAAAGCCCAGCGCATGCTACCGTCCCGTTTCACCGCTACTTCCGGGTCATTCAGGAACCGTCCGATCCCCTCTTTCAGTAAGCCAATCGAGAATACAATCGCCTTGTGGGTTACTCGCAATAAACCAGAGAAAAACACGCAAATTCCCGCTTGCTTGTTTCCTTTCCGGTAACCTTGGAGAAGGGATTTTGATATCTTTTTCCTGAAACGGACCGACAAAAGACTTACCTTCCATGAAACGGCATGGTAACATTTTCCTGTGACATCGCCTACCATTTCTGCTTCTAACAATGAGCCACGGGACTTGAAGCCGGAAACGGACTTGGAAATAGAGCGTTTGATGAAAGCTTTCGTTCCATATGTCCGGGAAGAACAGGAACGCCGCCATCCGGAATGGGCTTCCCTAGTGGCGAAAGTCAAAAAGGCAACGTCCCTCCTCAAGCACTACGAAAACCGCACGACTTGGAGCGGCCTTGGCGTCGTGGAATATGCGGACTGGTGTTTTTACCCGGAAGAGAACGGGGACATTTGCCGCCTGTCGGTCCATGCGGACTTGCTCCCGGCCCGCACACCATCAGACCGGGCTTACCATAACAAGATGCTTCAAGAGCTACAAGAAATTCTTCATCCTCTCCAGTACACCATGAGCCAGGAAGAACACACCCTCGCCATCCTGATTCCCCTTTCTGAAAACTTACCGTAACAAGGTTAAATGAAGCCTATGTAGCATCGGCTATTGCATCATCACTGTCCATGTTATCTTTTTCAGTTGTACAAAGTTGCAAACATGACACTTTTTCTGCTTTTACTTGGACGTAAAAGCATGCTATACATTATAAATCACGTGCACAACATAACTATCTGGTAATCAAGGCTAATATTCCCATCATCCGCTCCATTTTTCTTTTGGGTTCTTTGTAACACCTTGATTTTATAAGGTATTTTCCGTTTCTGGATGATGTCATTCAAAAAATCGGGAGAAGACTATATGAAGAGGCCGCCGGCACGGCTGTAGGTTTTAGATTTCGATTCTGACGTAGAGCCTAAAAACAGACGAAATATTATGCCTTCGAACTATTCTTGAACAGGAGTGCGACTTTCTTCCTCCAATCTGTATCCAATTACAGTAAAATATGTTTGAACCAGCAGAAATCCAACTGAACACCTACGGCAAACCGGCCCGTATCCTATTTCTGGCTCCTTACGCCCCCGATGCTCCGGACTTTTCTGAGAAACCCTATACGGGCAACGGGGGATACCCCCGTTACCACTACAATATTTACAAAGCACTCCAGGAGATCGGTTACGATGTTACATCCTCTTCCAAACCGTACTCCGTCCAATGTGCCAAAGGCAATGTTGACTATGTCTTTTCACTAATGAACAGATTTCCCATGGCTAATCCGGAAATTTTCATTTCTTCCTACTGCGAATTCATCCAAATGCCCTATCTCGGAGCCCCTCCCAACATCCGGGCCATTGCAGAGGACAAGTTGCTTACCAAATACGTATTCCACTCTCTGGGGCTTCATATGCCTCAGGGAATCGGTCTTTCGCCCAACAAACCCATTCCGGATCATGAACCGTTCCCCGGTCCCTATTTCATCAAAAAGAGATTCGGTGCCGCCTCGGGAGGGATCCGCTCCGACAGTATTTGCGAGACATGGCAGGCAGCCGTTTCCTGTGCAGAACGACTCCTTGCCGAAGGGCATGAAGTCCTTGCTGAGCAATACTGTCCCGGCATTGACGTCACCGTTCCCGTCCTGGGAGGGAAACGCCCTGTCATTCTGGGATTCGTACAACCCAAATCAGACAAACCGGGAAACATCATTACGGAAGATTTGAAACTCCACGACCACCTGGGTTACCAGCTTGTACCTGTCGACAACATGCAGGAGGATATCATCCGTGACATTAACACGATCTGGGACAATCTCGGCCCCATGGACTACTTCCGTGTCGATTACCGCATCGATTTTGAATCAGGGAAACGCCGCATTCTGGAAATGAATATCTGTTGCCACTTGGGAAAAACCGGCTCCATCTGCCTCGCTGCCGCCCAACACGGACGAACCCAGGCGGATGTGCTGAAATACATCCTCGCCTACAGTATGAAACGGCAAAGCCAACTGCCCCAATACGGTACATGGCTCCTGTAAGAGCCTTCGTATCCTTTTCCTCAAACCGATATCTTTCGGACATTTTTTATCCAATTCATGCCGGTTTCACCAGTCATTCCTCTCCGTTTATGAACTGCCACAAACGGAGTTGGGACAGAAATAAATTTCTTCTCCAAGAATTGTACAAAGAGGCGTCTTGCCCTGCCGATTGAGTTCTGATAGAAAGAACAGGCTATCCGGCTCCGTATATCTAGCTGATGCCGCCAATAGCTGCATTTCCAAATCTGATAATTATGACTACGACAAAAAACTGGCTTCTGTCCTGCACCGTTTTTGCCGCCTGTTCTCTGGCGCCTGCATGGGCAACCCCGGTCGTCCCCGGTGACGACAGCGCTCCCACCGGTCTTGAATGGGAACAAGAACAAAATCTTCACCTGAACAAAGAGGCTCCCACAGCTACCTTCTCCAGTTTCAGCGATCTGAATTCGGCACTGAAAATCCTCCCCGAAAACAGTAAATGGTGGAAATCCCTGAACGGTCAATGGAAGTTCAACTGGTCCAAAGACCCGCAAAGCCGTCCTGTCGGTTTCTTCCTGCCCGACTACGACATCAGCAACTGGAAGGAAATCAAAGTTCCTGCATCCTGGCAAACCCAGGGTTACGGTACTCCGATTTACTCCAACCAGCCCTATCCCTTTGAGCGGGATTGGCCCTACGTAACCAAAGAACCCCGCAATAAAAAATACACATCCTTCGAGGCACGCAACCCCGTCGGATCCTACCGCCGCACCTTCGAAGTTCCCGCCGGCTGGAATGGACGGGAAGTTTACATACAGTTCGACGGAGTCGATTCCTTCTTCTATCTGTGGATCAACGGTAAATACGTCGGATTCTCCAAGGACTCCCGCAACCCGGCCCGTTTCGATATCAGCCCCTACCTGCAGGAAGGCGAAAACACAGTGGCCGTGGAAGTATATCGACATTCCGACGGAGCCTATCTGGAATGCCAGGACATGTTCCGTCTTTCGGGGATTTTCCGCACAGTGTCCATCTTCTCCCTGCCCAAAGTCCACATTCGCGATTTCTTCATCCACACCAACCCCGTGGAACCGAACAGCTGGGCTCTTCTCCCCGTGGATCCCGTCAACCCCGGAAAGGTAGATGGCGATTGGCGTCTCCTTGCCGACATTGATGTCCGCAATCTCTTCCCCCGCCACAAGAATCTGGAAGGCTACTCCGTCGCCATGAACCTTTACACGGAAGACGGTAAACTTGTCGATCCCGTCAAGCCTAAAGATGCGCCCTACGACGGAGTCATGCAGAAACCTCTCCGCCTCACCGGCATGAAAGACTTCAAGACTTCTCTCATGGGCATCTACTCCAAGCCCAAACTTTGGTCTGCCGAAACGCCCAATCTTTACACGCTCGTCATCGAACTGAAAGACAAGGCCGGCAAGACTGTAGAAATGGTTTCCTCCCAGGTTGGTTTCCGCAACGTAACTATCAAAGACAGCGTCTTCCTCGTCAACGGACAGCCCGTGAAGGTCAAAGGCGTCAACCGCCACGAAAATAATCCTTCTACCGGCCACTTCGTCTCCCGTGAACAAATGGAACAAGAAGTTGCCATGATGAAGAGGGCCAACATCAACCATGTTCGCTGTTCCCACTACCCTGTCGATCCGTACTTCTATTACCTCTGCAACAAGTACGGCATCTACGTTCAGGATGAAGCCAACATCGAATCGCACGGCTACTATTACGGCAAGGAATCCCTCTCCCATCCGCTGGAATGGATGCCCGCTCATGTCGAACGAGTCATGGCCATGGTGGAACGCAACAAGAACAACCCCAGCGTTGTCATGTGGTCCCTCGGCAACGAGGCCGGTCCGGGTCGTAACTTCCAGGTCGCCGAAAAAACAATCAAAGCCCGTGATCTGTCCCGTCCCACCCATTACGAACGTAACAACGAAATCGTTGATCTCGGTTCCAACCAGTATCCCTCCGTCGGATGGACGCAAGGCATGGCAGCCAACAAGAATTATCCCAAGCCCTTCTACATTTCCGAATATGCCCACAACATGATGAATGCCATGGGGGATCTCGCAGACTATTGGGAAGCCATCGAGTCCTCCGACCGCATTATGGGCGGCGCCATCTGGGACTGGATCGACCAGGGAATCTACAAGACCCTGCCGAACGGCGAAAAAATGCTGTGCTACGGAGGCGACTTCAACGATCACCCCAACAGCGGTCAGTTCGTCTTTAACGGTACCATCCTGGCAGACTTGACTCCGGAACCCGGTTATTTTGAAGTCAAGCACGTTTACCAGAACATCAAAGCCGGCCTCAAAGACGGCAAGGTAACGATCTTCAACAAGAATTTCTTCAAAGACCTCTCCGATTACGATGTTATCTGGACGCTCAACCGCGACGGCAAGGAAATCGCCAAAGGCATGCTCCACCTACCCAAAGTCGGCCCACGCCAGACGGTGGAAATCCCGGCCGATTTCCTTCCGGAACAGGAAAACGGAGCCGAATACAGCCTCCGCATCGGCTTCCATCTCAACAAGGACATGCCGTGGGCGAAGAAAGGTTACGAACTGGCCTTCGACCAGATCGACCTCCCCACGGTTGGAGAAAAAGCCATGTTCAAGGCTCCGGAGGGTCCATTGAGCCTCAGTGCCGACAAGCAGGTCATTTCCGGCAGCAACTTCTCCGTCAGCTTTGATCCTAAAACGGGAGAACTGGCCCAGTACACCGTCAACGGACAGCCCCTGCTGAAACAGCCGATGGTCGTCAACGCCGTCCGTTGCGCCTCCAGCAATGAACCCGGTGTCCTCGCCAAGAGCATGGATCACGGCCTCCGCGATCTGAAACACGAACTCATCAGCAGCGAAATCACCAGCAACGGCAAGAGCATTACCATCAAGCAGTCCATCAAGGTCAGCGGCAAACAGTCCGAAAGCCTCAACGACTTCGGAGGAAACAATACGACCATCACCCCGAACAAGAAGAAGCTCAACGATGCCAACACCCATTTCATCAACAATCTGGAATGGACCGTGTACGCAGACGGTACAGTCACCTGCCAGTCCGTCCTGCTGCCTCGCGGCGCCATGCTGGACCTTCTGCGCCTAGGGTATGAAATCCAGCTTCCCTCCAACCTGTCCAACATCACCTACTATGGACGAGGCCCGGAAGAAAACTACGCAGACCGCAAAACCGGCATGCCCCTTGGACAGTACAAAACGACCGCTCAAGCTTCGTTCTTCCCCTATGGCCGTCCACAGGATACGGGCAACCATGAAGACACGCGCTGGGTTGCCCTGACCAACGACAAGGGAGAAGGTCTGCTCTTCGGATCCCTTGACGCGCCATTCGCCTTCTCGGCCATTCCCTACACTACCACGGATCTCATCCTGGCCAACCATCCCGTCCAACTGCCTAAGAATACGGACAAAACCGTTCTCGTCCTTTCGGCAGCTACCCGCGGACTTGGAGGTGCCTCATGCGGTCCGGGTCCGATGGAGCGCGATATCATCAAGGCCAACAAGCCCTATAAGCTGGACTTCTCCATCCGCCCCATCACGGCTCAAAGTACTCTGGAAACCATCCGTATCCCTGCCGCGAATCTGGATATGAGCATGAATACACGGACTGACAAGTACGCGATCAAGAGCGTATCCAGCCAGGAACTGGGAGAAGCCGACGCCGAATTCGCCATCGACGGAGATCCCTCCACCTTCTGGCATTCGGAATACAACAAGACAGTGACAAAACATCCCCACGTCCTCGAAATCGACCTCGGCAAGGAACGTGAATTCAGCGGTATCACCTGCCTTCCCCGTCAGGACGGCAGTGCCAACGGCCGCGTCGCCGACTACAGCATTGAGACCAGTGCCGACGGTAAAACATGGCAGCAGGCCGCCAAGGGCAAGTTCCCGAACTCGGACGAATTGCAAATCGTCAACTTCGACAAGCCTGTCAAGGCACGCTACTTCCGCTTCACCGCTCTCAGCGAGGTCGGAGGAAACGACTATGCCTCCATGGCCGAACTGGACATCATTCCCGTCAAAAAATAATCCCGTTTCACCCCGCCGGCATGTCCCTGCCGGCGGGGTCTTGATACCAGTCTCCCAACTTATCCATAAGAAAGGCTGCAAATTCACTCCCCTCCCTTTCAAAAATCATTGACGTCTCCATGATGCATGGTAGATTGTAACGACAAATCACTTTTAGCTCACTCCACGTATGATCAAGATTCTCTCTCTATTGACTGCTGTCTGTGCCTCGCTCTTCCTTGTGACCGGTTGCGGAGGCAACGGTAGCGACAGATCCACGGACAACGCCCTTCCCGCAGGGACGACACTGTCTATTGTCCTCGGAGCCGCCGACACCGTGGATCCCATGGACTCCAATGATCTTGAATACCTTTTAGGAACTGCTGCCCGTTCTATTATTCTTATGGCTGGCGAAGGGATGACTTCTACCATTACCGTTGATGGCGAAGCTACCCAAGGAGCCGTGTATATGATTAACGGCAATCTTCAGGAAGGCTTATTTGATCTTAGCTGCAGATGGTACACAGCCACCGGGTTCCCACGTAGCGTCCAGATGTTCGGAATCCATTTGAAAAGAGGTCAGATCAACGGAACATTCGATTATTGGAATAGCTCTGACTCAGACCATCAATTCCGCGGGACCAAGGGTACAATCAACTACGTCAACTAAATTACCCTGTTTCATTTTTCCAGGAGCTGTCTTGCCACGGTTTTATAACCGGAGTAAGACAGCTTCTTCTTTTTATATACAGTAAATTACCGAGCACTCATTTCCGGACAAGCCGGTAACTGGTTTCGAGACGTGTCGTTAGTTCATCGAAAGGAATGGACCCATCAAGACAGAAAGTGGCCCAGTTTTTCTTGTTCATGTGATAACCAGGAAAACGGCTGCGATTATCCACAAGATGCTCAAGATCATTAGGACAAACTCGCAAATTGAGAATCTCGACTCGCTCCTCAGAGTCACCGGTCAACTTGAAACGAGGAACAACCAGCAAAGCGGCATACCATTTCTTCTTGTCACGGCGGCGTACAATGGCATTTTCCGGAAACTTTCTCCATAAGAACTCAAGCTCGTCCCCATATGTATTCCGTATATGATCAATGATGCGCAGAGTCATGTCTTCTTTAAAAGCATCCGGCACGAAGCAGCACTCAGCTACATGCCATAACTCTTCCTCATATTCCTGGCGGAGTTTCCTGCCCAGATACGATCTTGGCGTTCCTTGAGAATCAAGCATTCGCTCATACTCTTCTCCATGAACGCTATGCACCGTCACATGAACAGAACCGTCCGTACAGATTTCAAATTCCATGGATAGAGCACCGTTCAACAATCCCGCCCGATACAGGAAACCCCTTTTTCCCCGGACACAGCCGAAAGGAAGCAAGCGTTCCTCACAAATTTTTCTGTTCTTAAAAACGCGTTCGAGAACCTTTTCCTGCCAACTTTTTTGAGGAGAGAAACGAAAAAACATGAGAAAAATAAACTTAGAGCCTTTCTTGATCCATAACTTACAACCGCTTTATGATAAATCCCCCCGGAAACGGATCAAGTGAAAATAAATCATTCCTCTCATCCGAAATCGGTGACATAAATCCATTCATCTTACACAAAAACAATCGTCGATGCCGCTTCCTCAAATGACGGGAATAGAAATTCAATTCCTCCCCACAACATTATATCAAACGACATCAGGCATGAAGAAGCAATTTAAATTAATGTCGCTGAGCACCCTAGCCTGCATCTGCACACTGGGCAGCCTTTACGTTTCCCAAGAAGCCCAGGGGGCATTCAGCATCGCCGTCGGAGGCACCTTCGGGAGAGGAGCCGCCGTTTCCTTCCAATACGACCCCGCCGGTTTTCCTATATGGGGCTACACTCCTTCCGGTTTCCCCATCTATGCCTATTCTCCCGCCGGTGTTCCCATTATTGTCATGAATGGTATTTACAGTGGTTGCTATGTTCCTACCTGGGGACCAGCCCCCTGCTATCGCGGTCGTTACTTCTGGCCTGCCGGAGTTTACAGGCGTCCCTATTGCCCGCCTCCAGTCCATCGCCATGGTCCACCACCTCCTCCTGTCCACCGTCCATGTCCTCCTCCGCCTCCCCCAAGCTATCGTCCCTTCCCGCCACGTCCGCATGGTCCGGCTATTCGCCCGGGATTCTCCCCCGGTTACAACCGGGGGCATTATCACGGCAGATAAAACAAACAAGTTGTTTTAATTAAAAAACGAAACGGGCCGTCCTATTTCCCGAAAGGGAAAAGACAGCCCGTTTTTCCTTGCAAATTATCCGCGGTTCAACATGAAGCCTGAACCTTCTTCAGACGCACGAACCTTGGCAATGAGTTCTCCTTTTCCATCAAGGTTTCACCCTGAATCAGAGGAAGAACATAATCGATGAACGGTGCCTCCACCCCGTTACCTTCCGAATTGATCCACTCGCGCGGCACCAATTTTTCCACGTTAGCCACATCGCCCAGATCCACCAATTTGATACGGCAATGATACATACCATCCATCATCTCTCTCTCAAAGGCTATCATCTTGTCGGTATGTCCCAGCACAGCCATTTCGACGGCAGTCCTGCCAGCCATGTAAGCTTCTTCAATATCAGTCTTCGAAGCAACATGAGAGGCGCACCTCTGGAGAAGGGAAAGCTCAATCCCACGTACTTTGAACCCCAATTCCCGTCTGACGATCTCCGCAAGCATGGCACTCAAGCCGCCCAACTGCGTATGCCCGAACACATCCGTACCACCCACGCCGGCGTCAGCAATGAAACGCCCAGAGGAATCATGGATCCCTTCCGAAACAGCCACCATACACTTTCCCTTGCGCCCGTAAACTTCAGAGACATCTGCCAGGAACCTGTCTAGATGGAAATCCACCTCGGGCAAATACACCAGATCGGGGCCCGCTCCGGCATATGTTGCCAACGCTGCGGAACCGGCCAGCCAGCCGGCGTGCCTCCCCATGATTTCCACAATCGTCACACGCCCCTTGTCGTACACTTGCAAATCCTGATGAATCTCCATGCAGGACGTCGCAATAAATTTAGCCGCAGATCCGAAGCCGGGACAGTGGTCCGTGCCGAATAAATCATTGTCAATCGTCTTGGGAATACCGATCACTCGGCATTCGTACCCCGACTTCTGAAGAAACTTTGACACCTTGTTGCAGGTATCCATGGAATCATTTCCCCCATTGTAGAAGAAATACCGGACATCGTACTTGCGGAACACTTCTAACAGACGCTTATAATCCGTATCATCATCCAGGAAATGGCTCATCTTGTACCGGCAGGAACCCAGCGCGGACGCGGGCGTATACTTCATGTGCTCCAACTCCGAAGGATCCTCATAAGACATGTCGTACAGCCGTTCGTCAAGCACGCCCTCAATACCGTTGGCAGCCCCGAGCACCCGGGTAATCCGGTCATTGGCAAGGCCAGCCTGAATAACGCCCAGAGCACTGGCGTTGATAACAGCAGTGGGACCACCCGACTGTCCGATGATGCATGTGCCTTTCAATTCGTTCATGGAAATGTTGTATGGATTGGGAATAAGAAAACAAGGCCTACCCGTTATTACCTGATCGCTGCTGCTATTTCAATATTATTGTCCGCTCTTCCTTCAAGGAATCCCGCCGGCGATCATCGTTCTACTTTGTAAAGACCCTTTGAATTTTCATATCACCCGAAACAATTTGAACATAGGAACTTCCGGTACAGACGACATCTTCTCCCCACAAAACCAGGAGGTAAGCAATATTTCCTACCGGCAAGAGCATCCTCCCGGGCAACAGCGCAACAGACAAAAATCTCCCCCGATTCCAAACCTGTCAAACAAAGGCAGATGAAATAACTGTCAGAAAAAAATAACAAATTCGTCTTCCATTGGGGTCAGATCAAAAATCAAAAATAAAATCTTGAGTTTTCAACTGGCACCTCCATGATAGCCAGCATGAGCAGGCCGTTGAGAATCGAATATCCCGGAGCAGTTTATCATGTGCAATGCCAGGGGAACAGGAACAGTGATATCTTTCTGGACGACGAGGATAGAGAGCTGTTTCTGAAAACCTTTCGCGAAGCCTCAGAAAGATGCAACTGGACGGTTTATGCCTACGCTTTGATGAATAACCACTATCACATCCTATTCCGCACGGAGCAGGCCAACTTGGTCGACGGCATGAAATGGCTTCAGACAACCTATACAGTACGTTTTAATAAAAAGCACGGTTTCCAGGGACATGTTTTTGCCGGGCGATACAAATCCATGCTGGTCGAAGCGGACAATGCCCACTACTTCTCGACGATCATCGATTACATCCACCTGAATCCTGCACGATCCGGCTTGGTACGCCGCCAGACCTTCTTTTCCGGAAGTCGCTGGACCAGCCTGCACGAATGGCTGGCGGCACCGGAAAAACGCGCACAGTGGATCCATCCGGAACGCGGCCTGGGAGTCTTCGGCTGTACGGATACCTCCCAGGGACGGGAAAAATACCTGGATCATCTTCTAGGGAGGTACGAGGCGGAACTCATGGACGAGCGAGCCCTGCTCCCGGTCGGACACGTCGGCCCCGGTACCGTACAGCGAGGCTGGTGCTATGGCTCCAGCACTTTCCGAAAACGTATCGTCGATGCTATGCACGGGTTGACCAAACGCCTCTCGGGAGCTCCCGGAAGCATGAGCGGGGAAATTGGAGAACTCGTTGCCGAGCGTATCGTCGTTCGAGGGCTGCGCGCCTTCGGGTTGACGGAGGAAGAGCTCCTGACAACTCCCTATAGCCATTCCTCCAAACTCATCATCGCCCTGGCTGTCCGCAAGTCAACCATGGTTCCCTATGCCTGGATTGCCAACCGGTTGCACATGGGACTCCCTCGGTCATTGGGCACTCTTTTGTTCCGAGCCAAGCAAATGGAGGAAAATGACCGCAAAATCCATGCATGGATTGAAAAAATCACTGAAGACTACTCCAGTCAATAACCCCCTCCCCTATTTCCTCCGGAACCTCTCTCCCCCATCAAGAACGCTCCCGAACATACCTATTTGTTCAAAAGCCTGTTTTCGCCCTGTTCCCTGTTCTCCATTCAGAGCCCAAAGTATCCATACCAATCAATTTGGGGTCAGATGAAAAAATGAAACAAAAAAATATATTTTCTATTTTTGACCTGACCCCAATTACAAAATAGAATAAAATTTCTTGCTGAGTGAAACAAACTTGATAAAGAGTCGTCCCGCACCAGCGGTTCATCAAGTGACCGCTACAGAATCCACCATCCTTTATCAAATCCATGGCCCAGACCTATTCTCAGCGCGTTTTGGAAAACGTCCGTGCGAAAAACTCGCACGAACCGGAATTCCTTCAGGCAGTACAGGAAGTCCTTAACACGATCGATCCCGTGCTCGCTTCATCTCCGAAATATGAAGCCAATGCGATTTTGGAACGCATTGTTGAACCGGAACGCACCATCCTTTTCCGCGTTCCGTGGATCGATGACAAGGGCAACGTCCAAGTCAACCGCGGTTATCGCGTCGAGTTCAACAGCGCCATTGGGCCGTACAAGGGAGGTCTCCGCTTCCACCCGAGTGTCAACCTGGGCATCCTGAAGTTCCTCGGCTTCGAACAGGTTTTCAAAAACTCCCTCACCACCCTCCCCATGGGCGGAGGCAAAGGCGGCTCCGACTTCGATCCAAAGGGCAAGAGTGATAACGAAGTCATGCGTTTCTGCCAAAGCTTCATGATCGAGCTCTCCCGCCACATCGGAGCCAACACGGATGTTCCCGCTGGTGACATCGGTGTCGGTGGTCGCGAAATCGGCTACATGTTCGGCCAGTACAAGCGCCTCCGCAACGAGTTCACAGGCGTATTGACCGGCAAGAGCCTGAACTGGGGCGGTTCCCTGATTCGTCCGGAAGCTACGGGCTACGGCTGCGTGTACTTCGCCCAGAACATGCTTGCTACCCGCAACGACGACCTGCAGGGCAAGGTTTGCCTTGTGTCCGGTTCCGGAAATGTCGCCCAGTACACGGTTGAAAAGCTCAACCAGCTCGGAGCCAAGCCCGTAACCATGTCCGACTCCAACGGCTTCATCTACGATCCCGATGGCATCGACGCTGAAAAACTCGCCTGGGTCATGGACCTGAAGAACAACCGTCGCGGTCGTATCTCCGAATACGTGAAACAGTTCACGAAGGCTCAGTACTTCGAAGGCCAGCGCCCCTGGAGCGTTCCCTGCGATTGCGCTTTCCCGTCCGCCACACAAAACGAAATCAATGGCGAAGAAGCCCGCACACTCATCAAAAACGGTTGCAAGCTCGTTGCCGAAGGTGCCAACATGCCGACCGACCTGGAAGGTATCAACACCTACCTCGCAGCCAAGATCCTGTACGGTCCGGCCAAGGCCGCCAACGCCGGCGGCGTTGCCACCTCCGGTCTGGAAATGTCCCAAAACAGCATGCGCCTCTCCTGGACGCGTGAAGAAGTGGACCACAAGCTCAACAGCATCATGAAGAACATTCATGACAATGCGTTCAGCCACGCCAAGGAATTCGCTTCCGACCAGTCTTTCACCAACTACGTCATCGGCGCCAACATCGCCGGCTTCGTCAAGGTGGCCGACTCAATGATCGAACAAGGCGTTTGCTAAGCGTCCGTTCCGGGTTACAATCTCACTCGAAGGCCGTCCTGCGTCGTATTGCAGGGCGGCTTTTTCCGTCTATGCGTTCACAACTCTTTCCTTGACGGAATACGTCTCGGCCGTCAGGCAGAATACTTCCACGGCAGACGCCTCCTTTTCACTGAACGAACAATCCAGTCCGGCCTGATGGAGCATTAACAAAGCAAGTCCCTTCGCTTTCTCCTCGCCTTCCATGAAACGAACGTTCCCCCGCCCCATCACACAGGCATAACCGTAACCGTAATTGCATAGGGAAACGCCAGAAGGAGCTGGATCCAACTGATGGAAGCCATCCATCTCAAAAGACGCCCAGAGAGAAGCTTTCAACAAATCAATCTTCCGTCCGTGTCGCGAGGAGTGGAAATACAAACGCAATGTTTCATCCTTCCATTCCACTCCGAAATTAAGCGGAACAATGTAAGCTTCATTCTTATCGCACAAACCAAGGCGACAGACCTTGATCTGTCCGATGATTTCCCGTATCCGGATCGGATCCGTCACTTCCCTGTCCCGGCGTCTCATAGAGAGTAAGTGTATCAGAGCCGCTACCTCAGTCAATACTGTCCTGTCCCTAAAAGCGCACACATGTTTCCCTTCCATACCTTTGTTATCAATAATATTCCGATGGTGTCGTTTCAACCCCATTGACCTGAGAGGAGAAAACATAACATACTCAATGACAATGAATAAAAACACCAAGTTACACTGTGTCTTTCTGATAACACGCGGAGAAATAGTCGAAGGCAGTCAGGAACTCAACCGTCTCGGATACGATGTTGAAACCTACCCTACGACTCAGGACATCTCCTGCCTCCGGGATACCGTAGATACCGAACTATCCTCCATCTTCCCCTGGAAGTACGATTTGGATACCCCGTATGCACGTTCCCTCCGTAGCTCGTTCGTCCGCATGATTCTGGATCCGAGATTCGCAGACGACGATTTTATCATCTTCGGCGAGAGCGATGCTACACCCGTCACTGAAGCGGAAAAGCTCTATAACAGTCTCGCCTGGCATATGTCATGCTACCCGGAAACGGATATTTTCCGATTGTTCCACGACAAGCAGGTGACATGTCCGGCAGAACCGAGTAAACCGGAGGCCTACCAGTTCACACCGTTACCGCCAGGAACTCGCAGTAAACTTAACACCAGTGTCTGGGGAACCCATGCCCTCGTTATTCCCAGTGCTAAACGCCGGAAGATAGCCGACATTTTCCTGAACTACCGCCTCCCTACCGACAATGCCCTGGAGGCAGCCTGCTACCGGAAGGAACTCATCATGAGAATAGCCGGACATAATCACTTTTACCAAAAGCCACGTACTTTCCTATACGACAAGACAGTTTCCTACGCTTGCCGGGAACGTAAAATAGCACTGTGCCTTGCTATTACAAGGAAAGAACAGATCGAAAATCTGTATCGGCAAATCGAATCGTTCATGCATCAGTCCTACAGATCCTTCCATATCTTCGTTGCCGTCAGCGGTATCACGGAGGAGTATTTCCACAGGTACGTTATCCCCCATGTTTTCCATGGGATAAACGAAGAGCTCCTGACATTACGTCTTTTCCCGGACAGCAACCAGGCAACCGCTTTTGCCAATACCGTTCGGAATATGGACATTTCCGGATACGAGCTATTCGTCCGTCTCAATCCCTCCGAAAACTACCACATCGACATTCTGAGTTTTATCAACGCCTTCCATACCGGGATGCCTCAATTTTATTCGAGTTACTTCGAGCAAAGGCCCTCCCATCAAAGCATCACGTTTACTCTTCAGCCTCGTGCCATGGGCGCATTCATGGACTTTGAACGCAACCCGGAATCCATTCCCGGTCTAATTCCAGCCATCCCTCCGGAACAACAAAACCAGTATAAGAACACTCCCGAACTGCTTCTCGACAATATCACGAGCCGTCTTGGAAGAAGAAACATGACTTCTTATCTGGAAAAACTCTCGCAACAAATTAAATGCGTTCTCCCGTAAAAATTCGCAATAATCGAACAAAAAAACAACTGTTCCAATCAAGAACAGATTGACAATCCAGATGGCATGTGCTGAATGATGATAAAACGGCCTTCATTTTCCAGATTATCTTCAATTTTTCCACCATCTCCATTCCATGATTCCGTCAGATCTCCTTTTTCCTGACCAGTCCACCATGAAAAAAATCCCTATCATCATCACTGGTACCCTCCTGACGACTCTCGGATTCTGGTTCTTCTGCCCGGAATACGGCTCCGGGTATTCCGAGGAACAACGCGAACTTTGGAATGAACGATTAAAGATTTTTCCTGCTATTTGCCAACCCGGATTGAATCCCGATCAACAGGGACCGTTTACTTTGCAAACAAACGCCAATTTGTTTCAGATATTCTCAGGTCAAACTAGTGATCACATCAATGAATACATCAGGAATAAAATCGACCATGATCATGTACTCAAACAACAACAGACCAATTTGCGTGACCGGTTAGCACCCGATTGTGATTTTGCAGTTCATCCTCCTTCCTCCCAGGGAGGAGGAGTTCCGACAGAAGGTCTTCCCCTCCCTACTCTCAAAAAACTAGCCGACGAAGGAAACTGGGAGGCCTGTTATTATTATCTTCTCCGTCAGGAGTCCGAGGTAGATTCAAACCGTGAAAAACACTTTATTCAAATGTCCAGGGAAGAACAGTCCCTTGTCATTTATTATCTTGCACTTGCCGCCCGAACGAATCATGCAGCCTCTGTTTTTTTACTTCGCTATATTCAGGAAATAAACAAGATAATGTTTGAAAAAAATCGGCAACTCGCTCCTGCCCACAAGCCTCCGGGGAAAAATTTACTTTCTGAAATACTCTATCCATCTCTTGATTCCGTCGCAGGTTATGAAGACTTCCGTCAGCAACTGTTTCAAGGAGACATTTTAAGCTATATCATGTTGGAATACCTGACACCCGGCAATATCCATGCCCCTGAAAAAGAACAACTCTGCCAAATACTCCTCCAGCAGGAAAAACAAGGCGATTCCCGAGCTCCAGGTAAACTTGCCAGGATTTTATTCGCCCAATTTCAACAGAAAAGTTTATATGCCCACATCAATGAGAAGGAAACCAGGAAGAGGCTGGATAGCCTGGTCTCACGGATTCCCCTGGTATCCAAATGCTCGTTGAAACATCAAGATATTGTGAAGAGCTATCTCGTCAAATGGGGGATCTTCACACCTAACGACTGCGCTGGATGGAAGGACTATTGCGAAGCATCCCGCTTTGCCTACAAAAGCGCCCAGCAAGGCGATCTCACGGCAATGTACCTCTGGCTGCGATTCGGACTCAATAGCCTCGACTCATTCACCCGGGAAGAATGGGAAAATATTTCCGTCTTTTCCCGTCGCCTCCTTGATGTCGGCTACATCCCCTTCCTGGAACTAATGAGTCAACACCGTTCACGAACCACGTCCAGGCTTCATAATGTATTGAATTCCTATTACAGCCGGAAATCCCTAGACGCACTCTACGCCAAATGTGCTGCAATTGCGCCCACCGGATGCCAATAAGAGAAGAAGGTATCAGGAATGCAGCAAGGAGGATTAATCCTTCTTGCCCAGGGATGACAGGGGGATTACACGGAACTTGGCCCTTCCCTGGCCCTTGATGGAAATGGCTTCGGGCGTAACTTTCACCACGGCATAGGCAGTAGTCTTTTCTGTTTCGATCATCCCTTCCAGTGTTATACAGGAAATCCCCCTGTACTCGCCATAAGCCCCAGCATGGTGATGGCCGCTGATCACGGCTTTGACGCATGGATAAGAGGAAAGGATGTTCAGGATCTCCTTGTCGTTCAATGCCGTCAACCCAATGGGGGGATAGAGGGGATGATGGGAAAACACAAGGACTTGTTCTCCTTTGTCCCGAGCTTCACGCAATTGGGTGTCAAGCCACTGCAATTGTTTGGAACTGACCCCTCCATTATATGTCTGCCCATTATTCCTCTTCTCCAAGGCAATGATCTTCTCCATCTGCTCCAGCTCAGCTTCCTTCCATGTACCACCGCAATTGGAATAAGAAGCTATCTCATTCGTATTCAACATAATCAGACGCCACCCATTCCGTAAAACCGAATAATATTCGCCGGGCATGCCCAACAGACGGTATAAAGTTTCATTATTCTTCAGTCCCTTGTAATCATGATTGCCCGTTATATGATACAAAGGTGCCCGAAGCTTGGCAAACCGTTCCAAAACAGGAGCCAAATCATTCTGGCTCCGGTCCACAGAGTCCCCCAAGTTCACCGTAAAAGCAACCTCCGCCTCATTAAAGGCAGTAATACATTCCTCCAGCTTCGATAAAGAATTACGGTAAAACCGAGCCCGGTTGGCATCACAATCCCCATACTGGATATCGGCCACCAAACCGAAGCAAAATGAATTGCCTCCGTCTCCTCCACTAGCCCCCGAAGAAGCCAACCCCAATATACCCAGGCAACAGTAACACATCGTTTTTAAAACTCCCATCATCTCCTGATATCATGGGAAATTACGTTTCCTTGGCAAGGAGAAACAGACAGACTTATTCACACAATTAAATCAGGAGACCAATTTTTGTGAATATATAATAAGAGAAGCTCGTATCAAGCCGTCATTCAGCTCCCCCCTTTTGCATACAGAAGTGAACATGGCTGGTTTCCGGATTGTCTCACAGGCATATGAAGAAGTCCCGTTTATTGGCGCTTTCGATGGGAACAGTGCTAACTCTCACCATGCTGCCGGGTAACAGTGCTAGTCCGGAGCAAGCCCTGATAGAGAAGGATACAACCCGGAGCAATGCCCTAGGTCTTCTGGTTCTCAAGCGCATGTTCGATCAGAAGGTGTCGCCGGATGGCAATATCGTGCTGTCACCGGCTGGAATAGCATCCACTCTGGCAATTCTCCAGCCGGGTTCCCGCGGTGATACGAAAGATGCCCTGGATCATGTGCTTGGTCAATCTACGGATGGAGTACAAGCTTTTCAGGTATGGCAAAATATCCGGCAACACAACCGGATTGCCTTTCGGCAGGCGGAACGGGTGTTTCTTTCCAACAAGTTTGCAATTGATGACTTTTACCCATCCCAGGCGATGGTTACCCGGCTTGACCTTGCACAAAATCCGGAACAATCCACCCAATCTATCAATCAATGGGTTGCCCAGCAAACGAATGGTGCGTTCCAGCTTACTCTAACGGATGGCTCCGTTGGTGAACAAACTCCCATGGTTGCCGTTGGAGCTTTTACATTCTCGGGCATTTGGGAAACTCCTTTTCCGGCAAGTTCCGTCACGAAAGGCAACTTCCGGGTCGGTTCGCAAAATGTCGAGACAAGCATGATGACTCATGAAGTCCGGGCAACCTATGCAACAACCCCGGATTACACAATGCTGGCCCTTCCCTATGCCCCTCGAACAACGGACGGCAAAACGCCATCTTCAACTCCGCTCTTGATGGTAATGATCATGCCCTCCGAATCATCGACATTGCGGAATTTCCTGCGCGACCTGACACCGGAGAAACTCCAGGGCATTCTTCCCTCCTCCCCTCCCTGCAAAGTCCGAGCCACAATACCCGCATTCAAAACCGTCACGGCCTATTCCCCTTCGTTGAAACCGTTTCTGGAGTTCGCGGGACTGGGGGTTTTGTTTTCTCCGTCTCAAGCCGATTTTTCGGGGTTGGTTGCAACGCCTCCGGCAACCCCGCTTTTCCTGGGAGATTTCTATCAGCAATGCATGGTGACGGTAACAGCGGTAAATGATGCTCAAAATCCTCCAGAGCCCCTCTCCGGAACATCATCCCCGGAAGAAGCATCCTCCACAGTCATTCCTGCTATCCGTATCGACCGTTCGTTTTTCTGGTGCATTTATGACCCGAACACCGGCAATATCATTTTCATGGGAACGGAAGAAGATCCCAGCCGCTTGATTCCCAATCCCTACGATCAGGAAGAGAATCAAAACAATCTTTCGGAACCTGATTCTCTCTCCCCTCTCAATCGGCTCCATCGTCAGGAAAGGGATCATGCTCTGGAAAAACTCCAGACCGCACCAACGGAGTCCTAAGTCTGGAGCACTACCCCAGGACCCGTGAATTTTATTTTCTGCTTGTTCATGTCATGAACTGTATTCATAGATGGTACTGAATGAATACGATTCCTCGCTTCATCCTCCATACGACGCTTTGCCTGAGTCTCCTTGCCCTTCCCTTGCTCCACGGAGAGGAAGCCCCCTCTCTACCGGCAGTCAACCAACTTGGGTTCCATGTCTTCAAGTATTTCTCACAACAGCAGAAAGAATCCTACAAATCGTTCACGTTCTCACCTTTGAATATGGTCTCCTCTCTGGAACTCATCAAGGGATTGTCTCCGGAGTCCTCCCGACAACAAATTGAAACGATACTGGGAAGCGGTAAAAATTACGATACCCTTACCCAATGCCTTCCCCGGCAAAATTCACGGTCTCATACAGCTACAACGAATTTTTTCCTCTTCATCAACAACAAGTTCAAAATGCCGAAAGGCTATCCCTATACGAAACTTGCCGTCCGAAAGGATTTCACGCATGGAGACAAGCTCGTTGAGGAAATAAATCAATGGGTTCAGTATAAATCGGAAGGCGGTTTTACTTCATCGTTCACCCCGGAACAAATACATCCTCAATTGCGTTTCATCCTCACAAGCATCCTTGATGTTCGCCTGACGTGGGAATTCCCCTTCTATCGCAATAAAACTAAAAATTCAAAATTCTATATTGCACCCGGACATTCCCTAATCGTCCCCATGATGAAACACGATTTACTTCCCTGTGCCCATGGGAAGGAAGAAGGATATTCCTTTGTATCCATTCCCTGCAAACCCAATCCGGATGGTCATCAGATTGCCATGACTTGCATTATGCCGACGACCCGTCAGTCACTCCAAGATTTCATTGCCCGGCTCACTCAGGAACAGCTGAAGAAGATCCTGGCAACTCCAAAGTCAGATCAGAATATACAAGCTTACATTGTCCTGTACTTACCCCGTTTCGGTAACAAATCGAAAGCGATGGATATGATCAGTCCAGTGTCAAGCTTTCCGGCCTTGGAGGGATGTTTCACCACATTGCCCGAAGAAAGAGGCATCTGGAAACAGAGCTGTATCATCCGTGTCAGTGAAGAGGGAGTAAGGGCTCGCGCCATAGATGAATCGACGGATCCATTCGGAGGCGGAACGCAAACCTATATCTTTAACCGTCCCTTCATGTGGGTCATCCATGATACGACGGAACCGCTCATGCTCTTCATGGGCGTATTTTCCCCTCAACCGACAAAGAATTAAGTTCCAAGCCACCTCCGGCCGGGAACAGGTAGAAAAGAAAAGCTTACGGTTCCGAAACCCGGTAAGGTTCATCACCATACTGCCGCCACCAGTCCCGAACCTGGTCAACTGAAATTCGGGGGGATTCAGATGTCCCGAAACGACGGCGCACATAGGTCATCACGGCAGCAGCTTCTTCCGGGGAGGAGATTCCGGGGGGCAGCATGGTAGTATCCCACGTTTTTCCGGCCACCGGGATTTTTCCCGTAACGCCATTGCGAACGATGCGCGCCATGATCGACGGTTCTTTCGCGATCCATTCGGATTGTTCAAGCGGCGGGTAATTAACACCGTCGCCTCGTCCATCGGCACCATGGCAAAGAGTACACTTCGTCGAGTAAAGCTGTTTACCTTTTTGCATCACGAGGACATCGAGGGCTTGTTCCTTCCGGCTGGTATCAATTGCAGGAAGATTGCGTGCGTAGGAGGCCTCGACAAAGGGACGGGCATGAAGTTCAGCATCAGGCACAACCTGGGCAATGCCTTGCAACATCTCCGCCCGCGTCACGTTCCCGCGTTTCAAAGTACGCAGGTAGGCAACAAGATGACGGATTTTCTCTCCGGGTACAACGATCGTTCCGGGAGGACTCTGAATAGGCAGAGAATCCGCATGCGATTGTCCGGCTTGTTCCTCCACCACATCGAACCATTCGGCCAGCGAAGGACACAACGAACCGGTACGTCCAAAACGACGGTCGCGCGGGTTATACAGGTGTAGCATCAACCATTCCTCGGGACGGGCGACAGGTTCTCCCTGACCATCCTGATTGGTAAAGCGGACGCGTTGTTCCGCCCAAGCCCCCAACTGGAACAAGTCCGGTCCCAGGCGTACCCAGCCCAAGTGAGGAAGCCCTTCCCCGGCCGGACGAGACCAGTCCTCCGGTTCGCTGACACGGGCAACACCGTCCCCATTCCCATTCTGGTACACGGATTCCTGAAGATCTTTCCCGTCGGGAAGACGCCGGACAATTTGAGTATGGCAAACGCCACATCCGGATGAAGCATAAAGAGCAGCGCCCTGTCGATCAGCACCCGGGCGTTTGGAAACCAAACCGCCACCCCCAGTAACCGGGGAAAGCTTCCCGACAAAGGACATCACAGGCACGACACACCCTGCCGCCAACACAACCGGCAGAACCCATCCGGGCAGCCATCTTCCTCCCCCATTCCTTTCGGAGCAATCCCTCCTTCCCCGGTCACCAGCTGCCGGCTCCATCCCACCGGAAGTTTTCCCCCGGTATGCAAGTCGGACTTCTCCCATGGCAAAAGCCATCCACAAAAGCCAGGCAACGGCATAGCCGGACGAAACGATCACAAGCCCCAGATCCAGCAGCGTCGTCTGCTTGTCCCCTCTCGCGTACTCGCCCGGTAGTAAAGCCGTGGCCGAAAACACAAACACCAGCAAAAACACGACAACACCAATCCCCAGACACCAGCGGGTCCACTTTGCGGAACACCCCGTCATCAAGGGAACAGCTACAGCCAACACAAGCGTCGCATCCACAACATACCAATTCATCGGCGAAAGTTGGAACACTCCGGCTCCGTCAGGCACTACAATCAGGGCAGCCCCCCACAGGCACAAACTCGCCAGCCAGAAACCCGACAGGCGCCGAGCCCCTCCCCTGCCCCTCATCAGGGCAGTCAGAATCACCACCAGCAAAGCACCTCCCCCCAGCCACACAGATGAACCGGGGGAACTCCATACACCATGCGCAACAGGCATATACCATGATCCGGAATCCCCGGCATACGCCGCCAACAGGAGCATCGGCACCCACACGTGCCAGCCTTGCACACCGGACCACTTCAAAAACAAGGCACTGCCGCACATCGCAGCTCCAATACACCACGCCTGCTTCAACCACCCGAAAACAACGAATTGACCGTCCGCCCCCGTCACACCGTCCGACAAACTCCAGTATCCCGCCGCCATGCACCCCCATACCAGCCCCAAGGCAACCACACAAGGCACCATGCCTGTTCCGCGTTCTCCCTTCCGGACAAGCAGAACAACCTGCAATACCCCAATCACGAGCAACGCGGGCATCACCCACGGAGCAAACGGCATTACGGGAACGCCGCTGCCGGATCCGACAAGAACGCTCAGTGTCCCCAGGGCGACACAAAAAGACCACAAAACAGTCAACAACCGTTCCCCTCCGGACATCGGCCCGCCCACCCCACTCCCGGCCACGGCCCGGGACATCCCCATCAGGCACGACCAGCCAAAACCATACAACATCACCCCTTCCCTCGCCAAAACAAGCAACCCGATATTGGCAATATCACCGCCGGCCAGTCCTGCCAACACATCTACCACGGTGGCTGACTGTGCCATCCCCAGCAAACATGCCACGGCAAGCCAGGCCAGGCAGCATAGCCACCACATGCGTCCTGAAGAATCCTTCCCATTGTCATGCATCACACAAGAACGATCATTCATTGCGCCCCCCCTTCTCTTCACTCCGGCTCCGGGCCAGCGCCCCCAGCACCATCAATCCGGCAATCATCACGGTTGCCACCCCGGCCAGACTGGCAAACATCCCGTCCGAGGAAGAAATCCCCTCTGCCGGAGCTACCAGCCAACACGCCTCCAATAACGAAAATGCAACAATAAGAACCGACAACGCCCGACAACCCGGAGCACTTCGGCGAACGCCAGGCAACATCAAACAGACAGCCGGTACCAATATCCCTCCCGCCATTGCCCACACACCACATACACTCCATCCATCAGCCAACCTCGGGGCCATCCACCCCTGCTCCGCCGGAAGCTGTGCATACCAGACCAACATATACTGGGAATAGGCAAAATACGCCTTGAACAACAAAGCCGCCAACAACAGGGACGCCATCGCATTGCCGGGACTTCGGCTTATTCCCCCGGCATTCATCCCCGTACGGGACCATGCTCCCTTCCCCACAAAAAGCATGGATGCAGCCAACCCGGCTACGCCTGCATAAGCCACCATATACAGCGGCCCCATGGAAGAAATCCAGCCGGAGGGCAACATCAGAACCCAATCCACCCCCATCAATCCAATCACTACAACCAAAAACGGCAAAGCAATTGCAGCCCCCGTCCTCAACCTCCTCTCGGCTCCCAAAGCAATCGAACCGGTTCCAGCCCGCCGCCACACAAAAGCAAGCCCCGTCAACAATGCAAAGTACGCCAGCTGGCGTCCCATGAAAAATGGCACATTCAACCACCAGGACAACTCCGCCAACCGCCCCTCTCCTGCCGCCTCCAAGGCCATTCTACGCCAAGGGGAATCCCCTGACAGCCACGCTTCCTTCAACACATCGCGAGCCGTACCTGCCCATGGGAAAAGTACCGGCAGCAAACAAAACACCACGCACAGCATTCCAAGCCACGCCCCCGACCCGGCCAGCCCCAGCCGAGTCCAAACATCCCTTACAGGCACACTCCAACGGGCTCCTGCCACCTGTGCCACGGCAAACCAGAACAAGGCTCCCGCCGACAAGCATGCCCCCCACATCCCGACCGACATGAACGCCGCCCCCAACGGTTTTCTCAACCATGCCAGACGAATCCCAGCCAACGAGACATCATCCCACGGCATCGCCACATAACACTGGCGAAACAGCGAGCATAACAAAACAGCAACCCCGACAAAAACGCACAAAACCAGGGAACGGGGAATTCCGCGGAATCGTACCCTTCCGGATTCTGACTTCTTCTCCAACTCACTCATCGTGAAAGTCCTCCTTCCTCATCTTGCACAATCCCATCCGCCTTTGTGCTCCGTCCGTCCCCCCCGCCGGGAAATACGGAAGAGGAAGCGCCGTACAAATACCTTACCCATAGAGCCGCCTGCCACATTTCATCCACCGTCAGCGCTGTCCCGAACGCAGGCATGTTCCCCTGCCCGAACGCCGCACTTGCAAAAATCTTGCCAAGAGGATAACGCTCAAACTTTCGGTCATCAAAAGGCAAAATCGCCGGATACCCCTGATACAAAGCCACCGGTCCCTTCCCCTGACCATCCTCCCCGTGGCAACAGGCACAATGCCGGTCATAAATAATCTTCCCACGCTGCGTCAACTCGCGAACCGGCATCACAGACGTTAACTCGACAGGAACCGTATCCCCAAAACTTCCGGCCCGCTTCCCCGTTTCCAAATACCCTCCGCCGGATCTCGGGAACACAAGCTCCCCCGTCATCCCCGGAGCAGGAATACCGACCGGCTGCACATGAGGAGGTACTGTCATCACCGTCCGTCCCTGCTCCTCAACCCGGCGTTGGGAATCAAGTCGCTCCTGTGTCACATGGTTATCAAACAAATAATCCGCAGATCCGTGTCCGGAATCATCCCGGAACACCACCCATCCCGCAACAAGGGCCAAAGCCACAGCCGCAACAATCCAGTCCCTCCTCATCGTCCCTCAGCCTCCCTTCCATCTACACGGTCTCCCCCCGCGCTCTCTTCACCGGCATCACGGCACAACACCGTATAGGACATTCCCTCCGCTTCCAGCAAAGCAGTCACCAGGCTCCGGGAACAACCCGGCACCTGCATCACAAAATCACATCCTTCTTCAGTACGGATAACACCTTCCTCCACCTCCCCGAACATCCCCCGCCTCCGACTCAGAAAACCACCCTCCACCAAAAAACCGAAAACAAGAGCAAGGCCGGCACCCAGCAACATCCCCTCAAAAATCCCAGGTACATACCCCGGCCACATCCCCCATCCCTGGACACGCCCTTGAACCACCAGAGGATCCGCCAGTACCTGCGTCACATACAACCACCCGACCACGACAGCCACACCGATCCCCCCGCCGCACACACCCCAAACCGACAACCTGCGTCCACGCGTTACCCCGCCATGCCACGCCTCATCCAGACGCACCGCCTCACAAGGATACGGAGCCGACACGGCGACTACATGCATCCCATTCGCGGCAGTCACAGACTTCACCGCCCGGAGCAAGCCATCTTCATCTCCAAAAGCAAAGAAAGTCCCGCCCCCTGATTCCTCAGGTACTTCCCCCGGATTTTTCACCATCGCCCTCTCTGCACCGACATCGCCCCCACCGACAGGCTCCTTCACACCAGACTGCAAATGCGACCTCATTTCACACAGGGAAAAAAACGGAGCCACCTTCATCATCCCCATATACATCGCCACAAAAAGCCCCAGCGCACCCACCGCCATCGCCACATCGACCGAAGTCGGCACATACTGTGAATCCATCGCCTTCCAAAGACCATGTTCCAGAGAACGAACGACAATCAGCCAACGCTCCGACCACATCCCGACCAGCACACAGCATGCCACCGGAACAACCACCCACGGAGAACGCCGCCAGCGCTTCACCCAGAACAACTGCGGAACCACCACATTGCACGCCGCCATCATCCAGAACACAGGATCGCCGCACCTCGCCGCCATCATCCCCCACGCATTCCCTCCCGACAACAAAGCCGTCCCTGCCTCCCAGAAATACATCACAGCCATCACCAGGCTCAATCCCAGCACAAACCGCGACGTCATCCCCACCACACGCGGCGTAATATACCCCCCCACAGCTGCCGGAGACAACTTGCGCACCGTCAGCAAAATCAACTGAACCATCGCCATACCGCTCAAAATCGCACCCGCCACAAAATACGGAGGAAACATCGTCTCATGCCATCCATGCACCTGCGTCACCGCAAAATCAAAACTCACCACCGAATGCACCGACACCACGAGAGGAGTCAACACCACGGCCAGCAGCACACTGCACCGTTCATAAACAGCCCATTGCCTCCCGGAACCGTTCCACCCCAGCGACAGCACACCGTAGAGCCTCCGCCTCCATGGCGACGAACAACGATCCCTCAAGACCGCACAATCGGGCACCAGCCCCATCCCCCAATACAAAACCGACAAGGAAAAATACGTACTCACCGCCAGCACATCCCACACCAGAGGCGACGACAAATCCGGCCACACACCCGACACCTCCGGCAAGGGAGACACCATCCACGCCATCCAGATACGCCCCACATGCACCACCGGGAAAATCGCCGCGCACACCACAGCGCACAAAGTCATCAACTCCGCCCCCCGTGCAATCGGACTCCGCCAATGCTGCCCCGTCAGCAAAAGCACCGCGGAAATCAACGTCCCGGCATGCCCCAGGCCGATCCAAAACACAAAATGCACGATATCCAGCCCCCACGGCACATCATTCGTCACCCCAAGCACCCCGACACCTTCCGCACCGATACGCCAGGCGCTCCAGCCCAGTCCCCAGACTGCCGCCACCACAGCCAAAGCAAACAAACACCGCCACAAAAGCCCCGTCCGTGCTTCCATCGATGCCACGACGGCCTCGACCATCCGGCGCACGGCCGCATGATCGTTTGTGGGGACAACTGGGTCGTCAGAGTGCTCGTTCATCATCACGGTGACAATAATGAATCAAAGAGTACATGCCACACCTCGCCCGTCAATCAGCAAAAGCCTCCCCCCCGTGCCTCATCTCCGTCATTCCCCACCCAATTCTCTGGAATACGGCAAGATACATCTCTCTGTACTCACAGGCTATCTGCATTTCTTTAGTATTAGACAAGAATCGTCCTATCAACCATAAAACAAGACCTTTCCTCATTTTGGACGGAGGTAGCTATTATCGTCCTAAGTTGTTCCTACCCCGGGAAAACAGTAGAACATACTTTCCATAACTACTCGGATTTTATGATTCGTCTGAAGAATTCTGATTCTCCATAAGATCCTTGAAAATATAGTCTTCGCCAAATTCCCGTTGTAGCTGATAAGAGCTTCTTGTCAATGGATCACGAATAACGTTTCTGCGAATAACCTTTGCAGGATTACCGGCAAGAATTGTATATTCTTCCGTAAATCTTTTAGTAACAACAGCACCCCCACCTACAATCGTATGGGGAGGAATTGAAGCATTTTTTGTAAAGCGAACCCCATGCCCAATCCAGGAATGATCTCCAATCTCAACCGAATGTGTTGTCTTATTCAAAATTTTACCTGTTTTCCTGTCAATAATAGCATGTCCATCCGCTCCCCAAATGCCAATAATTTTTGAAATATTACAATCCTTCCCTATGTGGCATGACCCTGATTCATCCAAAATTATTTTTCCACCCCATATTCGAGACAAATGACCTATTGAAAATTTTTGATTCCCACCTGTTATACATTGTAAAAAAACATTATGAAATATGCTAGGAGAATCCAGTAATATATCAACTCCATCAATCTTAATTCCTTTATTTCCAATTTGAATTGAAGAACGATAAAAATTTATTGGCATATTAATGCGAATAGAATTATTATTACCATTAATATAAATATTCAATCCTGGAATTGAATCTCCATCAAACACCTCTTTCTCAACCCCATTCTCAACCAGATAAATATGATTATTTACCCCGCAAACGTGATTAAACGAACTAAAAAAACAATCCCTGTTAATCTTTGATACGAAATAATTTATATCATTATCTATTTTATTCATGAGATTATTTATCTCCATATCCAAATAATGGAAAATATTATCAGAATTCGATTTATTTTTATATTGTATTAATAAATCGTTTTTATCAACTTTTTCGCAGAGATATTCAACCCTATTATAGAGAGATTCGATCCTATCATATAAAAAATCAACTCTATCAAGTATTCCTCTTTTTGAAGTTTTTCTTACATAGTCACGGAATTTATGTCGTAAATTTCGTGATGGAATAAACATCGATAAAATTTTAGTAAAAAAAGGTATATTCATAAATCATCATTACAATTCAGTACAGTATTTTCAAGATTATTAACCTTATCAATTATTTTATCCTGCATTAATAAAACTTGATTTATTTTCATTTCAAGTATAAAATTATATCTAATAAATTTAAATTTAATTCCCAATATTCGAATTAACTTCCATTCATTATGATTTCTTATAGAAAATATTTTCTGCCAAAATGTATAATACTTTATCCCTTCTATCTTTGACCATCTGGAATTAATCAAACATCCAATTAAGCTGGAGTCATTCTTATTAAATCCTAATTCACGAAGCATATTCCTGGATTCTGAAAGAACAAGATTCCTGCTCTTTTTTGCGACATTAAAATACGAAAAATAAAAACACATTGCAAATAATCTCTCAAACAATTCCATAGTATTGTTCTGAAGTGATTTTTTACTTGCAAACACATAAGCATCTCGAAAAGAATATAAGTGATCAATTGCCAGATTCCCACTTTTGTCAAATGTATTTGACATAGTAGAACCTTCTCTTCTGATATAATGGTAAAATTTATTTTTTATAAAAAATGCTTTTCTCGAAACAATAAAATATTTGCAGAAAAAAGAAAAATCTTCATATTTAATTCCATTTGGAAAAAACACATTATATTTTTTTATGACATCCATCCTGAAAATTTTATTACATGGAGATACATCCACATTCAAAATAACATCAGAATTAATATCAACAACTCCAGAATATTTGATTTTATAATATTCTTCATCATCTCTTCTCTTTTCCAGAAGAAAATCACCTTCCACGGAAATACCAAAACAGACGACATCTATATTTTCCTTAAAATATTGAAGTGACACTTCATAGGTTTCAGAATCTAAAAAATCATCTCCATCAACAAATGTCACAAATCTACCACGAGCTTTTTTAAGCCCGGAATTTCTAGCTACTGCCTGACCTTTATTTTTTTGATTTATTATTGATATTCTATTATCATATTGAGCCATTTTTTGCAAAACGAACAAACTATTGTCAGTAGATCCGTCATTGACACAAATAATTTCTATATTTCTATATGTCTGAAAAATTAGACTATCCAGACATTTTTCAATATATTTTTCAACATTATATATAGGGATAATAACCGATAATAGAGGATTCATAATTTATATGAAAGTTTTCGTCTTTCTAAATAGGAAAGGAAATAATGCAATTTTTAAAACAGTTATTTTTTCATTTTTTGTGAAATATTTTCTAGAAATATTCAAAGATATTAAATCACGCCACAATTCCTTGGACCATACTTTTAAAAACTTATATTTGTATGGATACGACAATCGGGAATGATTCCAGGCATAACAACCATATTTTAATCGAGGAACAACTTTTCGCAAGGTATTATATAAAAATGGATTAGTTTTAATAAATCGTTCAATTTCATTAAACTCTTCACAGACACAGAATACTTTGCTCGGGGAATTAACAGATGATGATTCATTATCTATTCTATAATGAAGTCCGGGATAATCCATAAGTATAAAATTCCTGGAACAAGCATAAGTTTTAAATGCAAACGAAGTATCTTGATAGGAAGCTCCAGGAGTTTCCAAAAATCTGATAGAATTTGATTCTATCATATCCCTCTTGTAAATAGCTGACCAAATTGCAGGAGCCTGGTAAAACGGGATAGGGTTTTTCAGTGGATCAAACATTATATTCTGAGGGATCCAAGACAAATCGATTAAATCATTTTTTCTCTCTTTTGATTTATAAAAATAATAATGGCACCTCACTATATCCAGATCATATTCTTTTGCTTTCTTATACAAAATTTCGAACATATCCAGTTCTACATAATCATCAGACTCGACAATTCCAATATACTCACCTTTTGCAAGCTCCAGGCCATGATTCATGGCTTTTCCATACCCACCATTTTCCTGATGTACAGCTCTTATCCTTGAATCCTGTTGAACATATTTATCAATAATATCAGGACTTGTATCAGTCGATCCATCGTTGATAATTATAATTTCTATTTCTTGCAAAGTCTGATTGACTATTGAATTCAGGCATTCAGAGAGATATTTTTCCACATTATACACAGGAACAATAATTGAAACCTTTGGAATACTATTCATAACTTATCTTCATGATTCATAAATTGATAATCCGAAAATTTTGACAAGTATTTTTCTTTTCGAAATTTTTATTCTAAAAAGTCGTTTATTCCTGGATTGATATTTCTTGTGTATTCTTCTCATTTTTCTTTTGTCTCCTTGACAAAAAATCTGTACCAGTTTTTGTTCCGAGGAAGAAAATATCTTGAATTGCTTCAATACGTCCTCGTGAAAAGAACGGGCAGTACGGATAAGAACATTGTACATCGACGAAACATTTTCAACATAGTCACATGGGGAATAAAGAACAAGCTTCATATAGGATATTTCTCTTTTATAAAGAAAGGCCATAAGAACGGAATGATCCAGGTCTCTATTTTTCATATACTCATTAATTTCCTTACAGCGATCAAAGGGAATATTGATATTTTTGAGGCAACTGGAAGATTCGTTATGTCCAATACGATAATAGTACAGGGGAACATCAACAAAAATTATTTTTTCAGCCTGAGTAAGTACCTGAACTTGAAATAGATTATCGACCCACGCAGCACCGGGATATTCTTTGAAACGAATGTGGTGTCCCCTGAGGAAGCTCGTTTTGTAGAGGCAACTCCAGATGCTAGGATGATAAAAGAGGAATTCTGGGTAATCTGTAATATTGAAAATCTGTGCAGGAGCTTTGCCCGGAACAAACCATTCCTGCCTGCTGTGCTTGTTACCTCTTTGTGTATCAATTTGCTCAAACGAACATTTGGCTATTTGTGCATCGTGTTGTATGATGTTATCCAGAAGTATCTCCATCATATCCGTAGATATAAAGTCATCCGGCTCAATGATAGAAATATATTCACCATGCGCAAAATCTATCCCTCGATTAACGGCTGCCCCATATCCGGAATTGGAAGACTGACGCAGGATCGTAAAGCGAGAATCTCCCTTGGAGATCTCCTCCACCAGTCGCAGGCTACGGTCGGTGGAAGCATCATCTATGATGATGATTTCCAAATTTTCGTATGTCTGACCGGTAATGGACTCCAGACACTGTTCTAAATAGCATTCGACATTGAATACCGGTACGATTATAGAAATTGTTGGAGATAATGCCGTCATTCGTCCATATGGGATTTATTTTTTAATACTCTTATTCCCAATACTTTAACTCTTGTATACGTTCCTGTGGATATCTTGATAATGTTACTTCGATTCAAGAGGTGGAACCAATAAGCAAAGCGGGCTGACTTGGTAAGCAGGAAAATAAACATCCGTTCCCAGGTCGACAAAAATGACGGCTCCCACTGCCCGGAATCCAAACGCTTCAAGACATCTTCCTTCATCCGTTGCAAGAAACCAGGTACAGCATTGAGAGGGATTCTGTTCATATTCCACAAATAACTGTTTACGAACACTTTGTTGGCAACTCTTAAAATCGTTGTTGCTGATTCGCTACCTGGGACGAGACAACGCAGTATTTCATCGTTCTCCACACAGATGCTGAATATTTTTTCTTTGCTGAGAATGGAAGATTGTTCATTGTCTCGGCGATAATGAACAAGACATTCAGGTTGCAACCAAATACTTCTCGCCTTAGCCAGTACCTTAAAGTTAAAACTTGTATCCTGATAGGAAGCACCGGGAGTTTCTAAAAATCGAATACCATGCGTATCCAAAAAATCCTTTCTGTAGATGGCTGACCAAATAGAGGGAGGCATCAGGAATAACCGCGGATGGACGGTAGGGGTAAGAACTGAAACAGTCAGGGTCTCCATTCCCCTGAAGATACCTTTGGGATGTATTTTCCCCTGTTTGTCCCAGTGGTCATAATAATCTGATTTTACTACATCAACACCATGCAACTCTGCAAGATCCACCAATTCTTGATACATCCGTTCTTCGGCAAAATCATCTGATTCAAGAATCCCGATATAAGTCCCCCTTGCTACATCCAGACCAATATTAAGGGTATTCCCATAACCTCGGTTTTCTTTGTCTATCAAATAAATACGAGGATCTTTCTTTTCATGTTCACGTAGGATATCAAGAGAATCATCAGTCGAACCATCATTGATACAAATGATCTCCAGATTTTTGTATGTCTGCTTCGACAGGGAATCCAGACACCTATGCAAATAATCCCGAGAATTATAGACGGGAACTATGATAGACACTAAGGGAGACAAACTTCTGGTATCGTCGCAAAACATAAATGACTTGAAATAGAGGATATTCCAAAATTATCGATTGAGAAAACACTGTTCGAATTGTTCCAGGGCATAGAAAATGGTCTTATCCATATCCCAGTATCGATAACAGCCCAGACGTCCGCCCAGCACAAGATTCGAACATTGACTAGCCTTCCTGGCATATTGAGAATAAATGGCTTGATTCCTGTCGTTATTAATCGGGTAATAAGCTTCCATACCGGGACAATACGTTTGAGAATACTCTCGGCAGATGATGGAAGACGAAGCATTAAAGGCACTTACACGCTCCGGATTATAATGCTTGAACTCGTGAATTCGTGTCCATGGAACATCCTCATCAGCATAATTCATCACAGGACATCCCTGATAATCACCAGTTTCAACGCGTTCGACATCAAATCGCAAACTACGCCAATCGAGAGTTCCGAAACAATTATCAAAGTATTCGTCAATCATACCCGTGTAAATCACTGTACAGTCAGAAGGAACCTGTGACCGAATATCCTTGAAATCAATTCCTGTTCGAACCTCAATGTTAGAGTGTGCCAAAAGTTTTTCAAACATAGCACTATATCCGTCCACGGGAAGACCTTGCCAAGGATCGTTAAAATAGTTTGTATTGTAATTAAAACGAACCGGAAGACGGGTAATGATATCAGACGGCAGTTCGCGAGGAGATTTTTCCCACTGTTTCGCCGTATAACCTTTAATGAAAGCATGATAAAGACTAGGACCAATCAAAGAAATAGCCTTTTCCTCCAAATTGACTGGATTATCAATCGAAAGCGTAGCTATCTCATTCTCAATAAATCTTTGGGCTTCATCCGGTCCCATGGCAGATCTAAAAAACGAATTGATCGTCGCCAGGCTGATAGGCATTGGATAAACCTGTCCACGGTAAACAGTTTGTACAAAGTGGCGATATGGAGTAAAACTTGTAAAACAATTGATATAGTCCCACACCTTTTCCTGTGACGTATGGAAAATATGGGAACCATATGTATGGATTTCGATTCCTGTTTCAGGATCAAACGATGAATGGCAATTTCCTCCGGGATTCGGACGCTTGTCAATAACAAGCACGCGTTCTCCAAGCTGGCTCGCCAGACGCTCTGCCATGACAGCACCATAGAGGCCGCTACCAACAACCAAATATTTTAATCCTGTAAACATACTATGTAGGAAGACTGAAAACACCCCCCTACCACTTCATTATCCGACCTCATCGGACAAAAACGCTGATTGATTGCCAGGGGGACCGTTTCCTGAGTTTTATATTTTCGGATTTGAAGATAGCGGATAAAAAAACCGCCATTAATATCTCTAATATGTTAATATTAATACAATTATAATCAGTATTTATCTAGTTGCTAAATTTTTAGTATGCTTTTTCTCATAAACTTTGCAAAGTTTTCATAAAGAAGAGGAAAAAGAGAATCAGGTATTCTGAAAAAATCATGCAAGAAAAATTTAGGGTAGTCGGAGAAAGCAAACAGGGCAATTTAGTGACAAAATTCCATGTGAGAGAATCCTTACTCTGTCAGGCATCCCCTATGCTTTTTTCATAATCCGCAGATAATAAAAAAATTATGCGAATGAGAAATCATGCTGATTTTAGGCTTGCTGGCGGTTTTTTTATTCGTTAGATTCACACCATCTCTTCTCTGATACTCATCCAGAGAAGCTATGTATTGTTGTTACCTTTTCGAATTGAATGGCTTACTTGTTTCACATATGCACTATTCGTGATGAAGAGTACATCACGAGTCATGAAACAATATTATGCTCATTATTGGACAGGTGGCGTAAAATGATGGACATTGAGATATCTTTGAGTAAGAGAGTGTCTTTTCGAGAGCTCTCTTTCTGGTGGACGATTACCGTTCGGCATGAATTCACCCCATTCCACAGTCTGTTGCGATTTCCTTTATTTGAAACTAGAATTTGTCGACAAAAACGCCTGCTCAGTTCTACGATTGCCAACAACTTATTTTCATAAATTGGGAAAGTATATTATCTCCTTCTAAAGTTATTTAGATCATAATGAAACAAGAATCGGACAAAAATAATCAAATATTTTTCAAAGAGAAACAAAAACTCCCGACAGGAAGAAAAATTTTAAAGTCATTACTGTTTTTAATTCCAATCGCAAAATATCGACGCAAATGGAGGAGGAATCTCAATAAGCCATTATATATACAGATTTCACCCTGTACTTCTCCAGATTCAGACGAAGAAAAAACGTCGAATTACTATGATTTTTATGAACTGCAAGATAACAACGTATTTGAAGAAGAACTGAAAAGGAGTCATGCCGATCTTCTCAGAAGAATAAAGGATCATCTCGTTTCCTATTTGCCTGATGAATATCAGAAGCAAGTATCCATCATCATCCCTGTCTACAATGTCGAGCAATATATTGGTTATTGCCTCGCTACAGTTCTCAATCAAACATTTAAAAACATCGAAGTCATATGTATCGACGACTGTTCTTCCGACCGTTCATTTCAGATTATATCGGAAATTGCTGAAATTGATTCCCGTGTAAAAATACTCAGACAGGAGAAAAATCAAGGACAGGGAATCGCCAGAAATCTTGGTATCCGTGAATCGCATGGAGACTATCTCATTTTCATTGATTCAGACGACTTTATCGATTTCAACTATATAGAAAAACTTTATCTATCCGCCACAACAACGAATGCCGACATTACATCGGCAAAAGTTTTTGTTCGGGATAAAACAGGAATGATACGCCTTGCAACATGGTATGAATATTGCAAAATAGAAAAAAGCGAATACATAGGAGAAAGCGAAAAGATTAACCTTCTCTACAAAAATTCAAACACCGGAGCATGCAAACATTTGTATAAAAGAGAACTGCTGCTCCATCACAATGACATATCCTTTGCCGAAGGTCTTGTTGGAGAGGATCAGTTTTTCAATCTGTGCGCATTTTATCATGCGAACAAGATTGTTCTTTTGGACGAAGATTCCCCCAAGTATTACTACAATACATTTGCCGGTATTTCAGCATCTCCCAGAAAGGAAGATGCCATGTATAAAAAGAAAATTTTAGACCAAATTGATATTTCGAAGAAACTGCTATACTATGCAAAAGATCAATGTTTTTCACAAAAAACATTATTCATTCTTTTAAAGGATACAATTCATATCAATTTACAGAAGCTCGGACTGCTTTCCTCTTCCTTCAAAGAAGAGTACAAATCGCAATTCCTGGCCATGCTTGATACTTTTATCGCTTCTATTATTCCAGACGATATTCCTTCCCAGCATATTCCCGACTCCACGACAGAAGAACCTCCTCCCATTCTTTCAGTAATCGTCCCTGTCTACAACGTTGAAAACTACCTTGTTCCATGCCTTGAAAGCCTTGCTGATCAAACTCTTGGCTCCATAGAAATCATTTGTGTTGAAGATGTATCTACGGATAATTCCCGGAAGATTCTTGAAGAATACGCACTTACGCATCCGAACATCAAAATCATCTATCATGACAAGAACAAAGGTCTGTCTGCGGCAAGAAACACTGGAATCCTGGCAGCCAGAGCTCCGTATGTCGCTTTTGTCGATTCAGACGACACTGTCGCATCTAACATGTATGAAACCATGATGAAGTTCATGCAAGAAAGCGGTGCAGACGTTTCCGTCTGTGGAGTTGATGTCAAATACGATCCAGATTTCCTCTTTATCAAAAATAGTGATGATCAATTCTTTGCTATTGATAAGACTAAATTTCAGAAGATCGATAAATCAGTACTAGCCTCTTGCAATGTAGTCGCCTGGAACAAGATATTCAAAAAATCCATCATTGACCAATATCATCTTCGCTTTCCAGAAGGTCTGGCCTTCGAAGACAATTCATTTTTCTGGAAATATTTTACGCTCGCCAAAAGTGTTTATTTCATAAATGAAAAATTTTATAATTATTACAGAAGAACAGGATCTATAACCGGAAATTCCATGGTTTCTCAACAATCATATATCCACGACAGATTATTTATTATTATTGATATATACAACCATCTGGAAAAATATCACATAATTCATGAATATGCCGATGAATTCTTCAAATTATCCTATAATATCATATCCCTTGTAGATGATTTGTCATCAAGCGACAATAAATTAGCTCTCAGCCATATTACAGCATCTATTTTAAGGAATATTGGAATTGATCGATTTAAAAATGAAATCGATGGAAAAACATATGCCAACCTTACGAAAATCATAGCCTTATCCAACAGCGGAAAATTGTAACAAGGACGATACCTACAACATTATATTCATGCCCGAAATTTCTATCATTGTCCCAGTTTTCAACACTGGAAAATATCTTTCAAATTGTCTTGATTCTATTCTTGGACAAACATTTTCCGGCTTCGAAGTAATTTGTGTCGACGATGGTTCTACCGACGAAAGCGCTGACATTCTTGCAAAATATGCTAAAAACGACAACAGGGTTAAAATCATTACACAGAACAATGCAGGACTTTCAGAAGCAAGAAATAATGGATTGGAAGCCGCATCCGGAAAATATGTCCTTTTTGTTGATTCAGACGATTCTATTCATACTCGAACACTTGAGATTACGCACGCATTGGCAGAGCGGCATACCGCCGATGTAGTATCGTTCTCATATGTCCGAATTGATCACCTTTATAAAGATATTTCACAAATTGACAATTCGAAAGACACTCCCTATAAACTAACGAATAAACCACTCTTTTTTTGTAATAAAAAAGGGAAATGGAGTATCTCTTTTACGGCATGGGGAAAACTATTCCGAAGTTCAATAATTAAGAACAGGAAATTTATTCCAGGTATATACTTTGAAGATTATCCATATATTGTCTGTCTATTGAAAAGCCAGCCCACAACCATCATTCTGCAAACAAAACTATATAATTATACCTATAATCCCTCATCAATTACACAAACAAATGTTACTCCTCGGAAAATTCAAGATTACCATATTGGATTGAATTATATTTACAACGAATGTTTTGGATCGAAAGAATTCAAATTCATTCTTCGGAATATTTTTCCCAATATCCTTAAACAACAATTCAATCTGATTCTACGATCCGAGGAAAGAGGCAAGAAAGTGCTGTGGGAATCTTTTCAAAACGAACTTGTGGATTTGAATAGAAAGAAATGTATTCGTCTTATTGGAAACAAATTGCGGCGCTACATAATGTATAGAAAATTAATAAAAAATGCCAAGTAATATATCCAAATTTTCTCAATAGACAATTCACAGACCAGTTTAATTTTTACCATCTATCAAATTCATCTTTTCCCTTTTCAATTTATGAATCAATCATCTCCAAAAATATCGGTCATTGTTCCCGTCTATAATACGGAACGATATCTACGTCAGTGTCTGGATAGTATAGTCAATCAGACATTACACGATCTGGAGATCATTTGTATCAATGACGGTTCTTCAGACAAAAGTACAGTTATTCTTCAGGAATATGCTTCGCAAGATTCGCGGATCACCATCATTAATCAATCGAACCAGGGATTAAGTGCTTCCCGCAACAATGCCCTGGACATTGCCCAGGGAAAATATGTGGTATTTGTCGATTCGGACGACTGGCTGAAATTAAATGCATTTGAATGTTTATGGGAACAAGCGGATGCCGATCAAGTCGATATGCTCATGTTCCAGGCAAACCTGTACTTTGAAGAAACTCAGGACACACAATTTTATACCTATACGGATTACTCTGCAATTATTCCTGAACATCTCAACGACAAATGCTTCACTTACAACGATTTTTCATCAGATTGGCATGCTTTGTGGAAACTTCCGGTCATGGCATGTACGACACTATGGAATCGAGAATTCATAGAACGTTGTCACCTGCGTTTCCCGATCGGTTTATATTTTGAAGACAATCTCTTTTTCCGAAAAGCATTGTTTCAAGCCCAACGAATCGGATTACGGAAAGAAAGTTTTTATTATTACAGGCAGCACAAAGCATCGATTACTCGGGCAAGAGCAATGCATTTTGATTCTCTCTGCCAGATTATTCTACTCCAGGCAGAATTTATTTTCCGGACAATCCAGGATGAATCTCTGAAACGCAGTTGTCTTTCCCATTGCCTGATTGAACAGTTATACTGGGATTTTTGGGATACCCCTCTGGAAAATAAGAAACGATCTTTTACTATTGTGAAGAAAACATTTCTTGAACTCCTATCCTATTGCAAGGACAACGATTTCTTTAGCGCACTGAATCCCGGTATCCGGGAATTCATTGATCTCATGAAATGTTCCGATAGTGCCCATGAGTTGATGCAGTCCTATTATCGAACAGCATCCGAGATCACGGATCTACTTGCCGAATGGGATTCTTTTTATTACAAACCGGATCCTGGCAACGTCGGTGATGCCCTTATTGCCGTAGCCACACAGGAATTATTTTCCCGTTCGGGACTCTCTCCAAAGGAATACAAATCTTTAGATCATGGTGTTACCTCCTACAATATGGTTTATGGAGGAGGGGGAGCATTCATTCCGGACTGGAATTGCCTGCCATGGTTCATTGAAATCTTTTCTGACCCCAGGATCAAAAACTGCCTTGTTCTTCCACAAAGTGTACATAATTGCGAGCAACTCCTCGCGGTCTTTGATGAACGATTTACCGTCTTCTGCAGAGATTGGACGAGCTTTTCTTATTGCAAATCAAGGAATTATCGAGCCCGCTTCCTGGTTTCCGACGATATCGCTCTATCGATGAATGCAAAAGAATTTCTCGATAAAAATCCATCGGATCCCACATTTGAGGAATTATGTTTCAGACAACGCTTAGAAGATTCTCTCATTACTCTTCCCAATGGGAAAAAAATACTTCTCCTGCTCCGCAGTGATCGCGAAGGAACATTGGGGGCCGACAAAGAAATTTACAAGGGATTCAATACCTTTGACCTATCCGCCTTGCATAGCGATGATTGTGAAAATCCGGAAATCAATAGAAAGTATGTAAAACTATTTCTTTCTCTTATTGACCAGGCAGATATTGTTTTATCCGATCGCTTGCATGGTGCCATCGGATCATTCTTAATGAATAAGGAAGTCTACATGTTGGACAACAGCTATGGCAAACTTTCCAATACCTTTGAGCTTTCCTTCTCAAAATATCCTCATGTTCACTTCCTGAAAGATCCGGACGACTTCCCTTTCTGGCAGGATATGAATCCTACGGCATTTGACTATGACCGGGCCATTGTTCCTCTCAAACCTTTGCAAACCGATAGCAACCATTTCATGGTTGGAGCGCGGTTTATTTCTCCGCAGGGGAATTTCCTTGTGCATGCAGAAATATCCGGCGTCGAACACATCGACCAGATTGAGCCAAAAAGCGATCCATGGATTCGCATGCTGGTTTTCCACATGATGTCCTATGGAGGAAAATTTCATATCAAGGGAACCGTTAGCAAATCTCTCCTGAAAAATATCGAGGAAATGGTCGGATTCTGGTGCAATACTTCTCCTGGGATCTGTTCTCCAATCACCATAATTCCCGAAAATATTTACAATGACGATGCTGTCATTCAATCTTCAAAGAAAGCGTTAGTCTGTTTTTCCGGTGGTTTGGATGCCTGTTTTTCCTGTTACCGCCACCGGAAGGGAATGGTTGGAAACAATAATCTATCCATTCAAGCGGGGCTGATGATCGAAGGTGCTGACATCCCCTTGAACGAACAGGATTTTTTACAGGAATCATGGCAAAATTCCTTGATGATGCTCAAAGATCTTGGAATTGATCAATTGCATTCAATTAAGAGTAATTTCCGTAATTTTCCAATACAACATGTCGTCTCTGGGCAGGAATGGGGGGCATTCACACACATTGCCTGTATTGCCGGTTTGGGCTCCTTCCTTGCACCGTTGTATCCCAACTTGTTAGTTGGCGGTTCCAGAAATTATATCGACTCATTCGTCAATATCTGGGGAAGTAATCCAATTACCGATCCTCTATTTTCATCGGATACTTTCAATGTCCACCTGGATGGGTTGGAATATGGAAGAACAGAAAAAGCGGCTCTTGTATCGAAATGGGAATTGGCAACCCACCATCTCCGCGTATGTTGGGAAAATGTTTTATCTCAAGAATCTCATATCCAGCGCAATTGCGGCAAATGTGAAAAGTGCCTGAGAACGAATCTGAACTTCCTTGCATGCGGTTTTACCCTACCCTGCATGCCTGCAATCACTCCGGAGATGATCGATTCTGTAGCCGGGCAGATTATAAAAATAAAACACCATTATAAGGACATCATCGATTATGCGCATGCACATGGCCGAGGAAAACTTTGGTGGGTAAGTCATCTGGAACGGATCCTGGAAGAGAGCGTCAATCGTGAAAAAGATCAAATCTGTGTGGAATGGTTGAACGAACACCAAGACATGGTATTGCAGATCGATCAATTTCAGGATATTCTCAAAAAAATCCTCGATAGTAATGAAACCTTGCAACAAGAACTTGTCCTGCGATTCTTGAACCATAAAAAATTGTCTGTGAACAATCCTCAGGAATGGACGGACTACTTGCAAGAGTTCCTTGAGGAGAATGCATTATTTTTAGAATGGAAAAATTCGAAGCGAGTCAGAAAGCTTAACAAAATTGTCCGCCTTCTTTCCAAATTCATCATCTTTCCGAAAGCCAGGCGCAAATTCAGGAACTCGTACTTGTTTAAATTCTAAGTCTAAGGCCAATTTACCAACGACTCTGGAGCAACTCAAACAGTGTTTCGGAGGAGAGGCCGTACGTTTTTTTGGTAGGCGTTCTAGCTACGGGCGTCCACTATGGGGTGTATTTGTTGCTGACCCTGTGGATGAATGTGAATGTAGCGTATGGGCTAAGTTTTGTGATGAATTATTACCTGTCAAATTACTTCACATTCAAAACAAAACCAGACGTCAAGAAGGGAATCGGATTTATCGGAAACCATTTGGTGAACTATGGTCTGCATATAGTGTTGCTCAATGTATTTCTCTGGATTGGAGTCGGTTAGTCACTGGCCCCGCTGTTTATGTATGTCCGGTCAACTTTATTCTAGTTCGCATCGCTCTGAAGGGGAAATGTACAGAATAAGCTGCAGAAAAATTCCCCCCTCCTTCCCTCTCACAGGTTGTTGCACGACGGTATGAAGATTAACTTGTACAGAAGGTCCTGCCAATCATCTTCCGGCAGTCGTCCGTCGTCAGCTGAGAAAGGAACGTCACAGCAAAATCCGGACAGCATTTGCTGATACGTCCTGTTATCTAACAGTCTGGGCAAGTGTGCTTTTCCCTGCGTTTTTGAATGTGCTGTTTTACTTCCAGCAACTTTGATACGGCGTCACAAAAAGGAATGGATTTACTGTCTCTCTTTTCCTGCTCCATCCCCATCCGAACAAGACGTCTGATTTCCGATATATCATTCACCTGTTCCAAAAGCGGTGCAAGCTCCTTGATAACCACAAAGACATCAAGCCCATAAGGTTCCAGAATATGCTGTGCTTCCCTTAACAACTGCGCTTCAGATGCAGAAACCTGAAACACACTGCCGTCTTCTGCATTTCTTCTTCTCCTCACCTGAGCAGCAAAGGCATTGCCTTCCCTCTGTGTCGTGAAATAACGATTTTGTCTCTTGCCTGTTTCCGACAACTCAGCCGGTATGGAAACACGGTAGATCGTTTTCCTCTTTTGGGCCTTGCGTTGTTCGTCAAGCACGCATCGTATGACGGAAGGTTTGGACATCGCCCCTTTGTAGCACATTTCGACGACAGGTCATGTCCTGAATCTCGTCACTCCCGGAAAGAAGTCTTCAAAAACAGGAAAATAACGGAAATGTATATGAAATGCCCTGCAAAAATGTTTCTTCAAAATTCAAAGCTTCACATACCGCTGTAAACGAGTCTTTTGGAAAGCGATTTCGGCTACCAATGGCTACCAAACGTGTTCCGAATTTTGCGAATTCGTGCCGATTTTTGATAATGACTCTAAATTGGAGAGCTCGATATTTTGATAAAGGAAAGCCCCTTAATTCTTTCGAATTAAGGGGCTTATCAGTTGGTACTCGAGAGGGGGCTCGAACCCCTACGGTTTATCACCACTAGATCCTTAGTCTAGCGCGTCTACCAATTCCGCCACCCGAGCACTTGGGTGTCGCCAGTCGGCGGAAAGATTTATATCTTCTCTAGCCTGTTTTTGCAAGCTCTTTTTGAAAAAAATTAGCGAGTTTCTGAGGAGAGAGGAGGTGGCATGATGATGGGACGGAGGCTAACTGCTTCATCAGAACGACGTTCTGATGGTTTGAAAAGCCAGCCGGGATTTTTGTCGATCAGTTCGTAGCCGGTCAGTCTGAAAACAGGGAGTTTGAGATTGGAATTAGGTTCGTAGGCTGTTTTTCCGGTGTAACGGCCATAAATGCGGTATTCGTAGTTGTCGTCGAAGGCAAAGGAGGGTGAGGAACCGACTTCCGGATAACGGTCGGGAGCCAGTTTGACACTTTCGTCCATGATGACGAGTTGGGCATCTCGCCAAGAAGAACCGGGCTTACGTAAATAACCCCAAAAACGAGTTGCCGGAACATGATAGCGACGGCCAATGTAATAATTGCCTTTAGGTTCGGCGGAAATGGCTTGTTCTCGCAAGGCAATAGCTTGCTGGTCTTTCAACATGGTATTACACTGCGTCAAAGGGAAGCAGGCCAAGGAGAGGGTAAAGAGGAGCAGTTTTTTCATGGACGGGACGGGTATGATACGTGTTGCAGACGGAGTCAAGGGAAGAAGATGTCCTAAGTCTTTCATTCTCCGTCGGAAGTTTTGCTACAATAATTGGAGTTCCCGGGAATTTCAATGTCAGAGGAATCCGGATCGCCATGCGATGGAGGTGCCTCTTCTACCGATGACCCGTGTTTCCTGGATTGCTTTTCTAACAGTCGCAAGGCTTCCCCGGCAGCCATAAGTCCGAATGTCCCCGTAATGTGGGAAACGGAGCCGAAACCTGCATCGCAAGCCATACGACCATGGAATCCGGGGTCTCTCTGGCAGGAGGTACCTCCATCGCAGGTGGGATAAACAGGCTTTTCCACTGAAAAAACACAGGGAATGCCCAGCTTGCGTTTCTTTTCATGAAATGGCATTCCGTATTCATGTTTGAGAATTCTGCGAAGGCGGGACAGCAGCTGGTCCCCTTCCGTCCGAGCGATATCATCGACACGGATCATGGAAACATCCCGGCGCCCTCCGGCTCCGCCACATGTGACGACAGGTATGCCTTGATGATAGCAGGAAGCAATAAGGTGAGATTTGGATGCCATGGAATCAATGGCATCTACGACAATGTCAGGGTGTTCCTCCCAAAGAAGTTTTGCATTCTTTTCCGTGTAAAAACAAGCCATCCGCACAACTTCGGTCTGTGGGCAGATATCAAGAATACGGTCAGCCATGGCATCTACTTTCATTGTGCCATAGGTGGAATGCAGAGCATGCAGTTGGCGATTGGTGTTGGTCACGCAGATATCGTCCATATCCATCAGGATGATGGTACCCACGGCGCTGCGTGCCAATGCTTCTGCTACCCAGGAACCTACCCCGCCAATCCCGATGACGGCAACTCTGGCTTGACGAAAGTAATCATAGGCAGGGGTGCCATACAGACGGCCGATCCCGCCGAAACAATCCACTGGTGTTGTCATGAGGCATGCAGGTCGGATTTTTCTACCATTCTCTGGATGCGTACGATATCCAAGGCTTTTCCTGTCTGTTCATCTACGCGAATGACTGCTCCGCAAAGGCGCACAGGCCATCCGGCGACGGGAAACTTGGTCGGCATGGAAGTGCGGAATCTCTTGATAATGGGTTCTCTTTCCCTCCCCAAGACACCGATGGAAGGGCCGCACATGCCGGCATCCGTCAGGTAAGCCGTCCCCTGTTCCAAAATGATTTCGTCCGCTGTCTGGACATGGGTATGGGTTCCTATGACGGCAGAGACCAGTCCGTCCAGGTTGTAACCGGTAGAGACTTTTTCACTAGTTGTTTCCGCGTGTATATCTACGAAGATAATGTTCGCTTTTTCTTCCTCACGCAGGCGAATGGCTTCCGATTCCCCCAGTTGGAAAGGATTCTCCAGTGGAGGCTGGATGAAAGACCTCCCTTGAAGTTGCATGACGGCTACCCTGCCCTTCGGCGTATCCAGAACGATGCTACCGTTTCCGGGCGTACCTTCGGGATAGTTGAGAGGACGTAGAACTTTCGCATCCCCCAACTGGAGCCAAGGAGCTAATTCGGGCTGATCCCAAACATGGTCCCCGGTAGTCAATACATCGGCACCGGCCGACAAAAGTTCTTGAGCCAGCTTGGGAGTCAGTCCACGACCGGCGGCAGCGTTTTCAGCGTTGGCAATCGTTACATCCACGCCAAATTCATGCTTAAGTTCCGGCAACATATGCATGAAGGCCTTGCGTCCGGGTTCCCCGACGATGTCCCCAACAAACAGGATTGTAAGCATGAACGGATTATTTCTTCTTTTTGGCGACGGGAATCACCAGCACGGGCAAGGGGGAATTCCTGACAACGGATGTGGCGACGCTGCCCACCAGAACGCTTTCCAAGAAACCACGACCATGTTTACCGAGGACGATTAGATCCATCTCATGTTCCTGGGCGTAATGGATGATGGATTCACCCACCTCAAATTCGTCACTGATAATTTCTTCCACCTGGACACCGGAGAGCTGATGAAGTTTTTCCGCATAGGTGTGAAGGTATTTCGAAGCACTCAAACGAATCACGGTACGTTCCTCCGTATCAAGAACAGGATACGGGATATCGTCCGGCAGTACTCCCGTCACTTCATAGCAAATACTGGGTTCCAGGATATGGAGCAAATATACGATCGTGTTTTCCTGCGAGCAAACCAAATGGGCGAGTTTTTCCACCACCTGGTCAGAGGCATCCGAAAAATCAATGGCAACAAGTACTTTTTTCATGTCACCACATTATCATCACGATCCATACTTTGCATCAAGAAAATGTTCTCAATTCAGAAGAAAACGTTATTTTTCATCATTTCCCGTCTCCTACCTGCTTATGACGCAATATAGGTCTTCACTTTTGAGACTTTTCCCTGGCATTAATGTCTCAATTACCATTCATATTTCTCCAGACACACATGAGTACTTCAACACATACATTCCAGGCAGAAGTCCGGCAGTTGCTGGACATCGTCATCCATGCTCTTTACAGCGACCGTGAAATCTTCATCCGCGAGCTGGTATCCAACTCATCCGATGCACTGGAAAAACTTCGTCTCGTCCAGCTCAAGAACGAGGAAATCTACCAACCGGACAAAGCTCTAGATATCTCCGTCACTACTGATGAAGAAAAACGTACCATCACTATCGCCGACACCGGGATTGGCATGACTCGCGACGACCTTGTCGAAAATCTCGGCACCATCGCCCACTCCGGTACCAAAAAATTCCTCGAAGCCCTGAAGAACGCCGAAGGCAATGCCGACCTTATCGGCCAGTTCGGTGTCGGGTTCTACAGTTCTTTCATGGTTGCCGACAAGGTGGAAGTCTACACGCGTACCTGGCATCCCCAGGGAGAAGGCCTCGTCTGGACCAGCGACGGACGCGAAGGATATACCATCGACACCGCTGAAAATGTCGACCGCGGCACTCGGATCGTCATCCACCTCAAAGAGGAATATGCCGATTTCGCTAAAGAATACCGAGTCCGCGAAATCCTCACCCGATATTCCAACTTTGTCCCCTTCCCCATCGAGTTCAAAGGGGAACGTCTTAACACCGTCCAGGCCATCTGGACCAAGTCCAAGTCTGACATCAAACCCGAGGAGTACGACGAATTCTTCCAATTCATTGCCCACACCGATGAGAAACCCCTCTCCTACATGCATTTCAGCGCCGATGCCCCCATCGCCCTGAATGCCTTGCTCTTCATTCCCAAGGAAAATCCGGAAAGCTTCGGTTTCGGACGCATTGAGCCCAATGTCGCCTTGTATTGCCGACGCGTACTTATCGACTCCAAGCCGGAGGGGTTGCTGCCCGAGTGGCTCCGCTTCCTCCACGGTGTCGTGGACAGCGAAGACCTCCCCTTGAACATTTCTCGCGAAATGCTCCAGGATAATTCCCTGATTCGCAAAATCAACGACATCCTCACCAAGCGTTTCCTCAAACACCTGGAAAAACTTGCCAAAGACCACCCCGATACCTATAGCGACTTCTACTCCAAATTCTCCCGGTTCATGAAGGAAGGAGTAGTCACTGCCTGGGCTTACAAAGAAACTCTCGGGAAACTCCTGCGTTTCGAATCCACTTTCACCGAACCCGGAAAAACAACCTCGTTTGAAGAATACGTCTCCCGCATGAAGGAGGACCAGAAGGATATTTACGTCCTCACCGGAGAATCCCGTGGAATGATCGAAGCCAGCCCCTATCTCGAAGCTTTCAAGGCTCACGGGTTCGAAGTCGCTTTCTTCACCGACCACGGCGACCAATTCGTTCTGGATTCCCTGTCCAGCATCGACGGCAAACCCCTCAAAGCCATTGACCGTTCCGATGTTACTCTTCCTGACAGTGGCACAACCTCGACGGAAGGAGATCTGCCTGAAAACGAAGCAAGTTCCCTTCAGGAATGGCTGGAAAAACTCTACGAGGGTAAATTCGGTAAAATCACGTTCGGCAAACGCCTCGTCTCCGGTGCCGCCGTCGCTCTCCATGGCGCCGACGATATGAACAATGAACTGCGGGAATACATGAAAGCCATGGGACAGGAGGTTCCGGAATCCCATCCGCAGATTGAGCTCAACCCGAAAAACGACCTTGTCCACCGTCTCGCAACCCTCCGTACGGAAGATCCCGATCTGGCCAAGCTTGTTGCAGACCAAATCACCAACACAGCCCTGCTCCGCGCCGGTATGCTCACCAATCCTGCAGACATGGCACAGTCTTCCCAAGCACTCCTCGAGAAACTCCTTTTGAACAAGAAGGACTAAATCCTCCTCATAACAAAGAGTTCCATTCATTTATCATACACAGGCTGCATCCATTTTTGGATGCAGCCTATTTTTAATTCGGATTACTTGAAAACTTCATTCCGTTCTTGGATTGGAGGCTCTACATACGACGACGAAATAAAGGGAAACGTAGAAACCTAGACAGGCTCGGAAAACATAATAGATAATTGGTAAGAGCTAACTCGAAGCCAATTGGATTCTTTCAAATCGAGAAATTGTGATATCTTTCGAAGTAGAAAATAGTTCGCTTAAATTAAACTCCACCTTATAAAAACAACCCCTGTTTCTCAACTTCCGGCGAAGGAAAATTGAAAAACAGGGGCGGAATGTCTATTCTATTTGTAAGGAAGTATGGAAAAAGAAAACAAATTTCCTTAAGAGAAGAGGAAGCCGTTTACTTTTTCTTTTTGGGAGAAAGGAGTTTGATAAGTTCGGGGTGACCGAATCTTTCAGCATAGACAGCTGCGGTATCACCAGCAATATCCTGTGCAGCGGCATCAGCACCATGGGAAATAAGCAATTGGACCGTTTCACGATTGCCTTCTTCACAAGCAAACATCAAAGGAGTCATTCCTTCAATGTTCTTGACGTTCAATTCGGCACCTCGGGAAACCAAAACACGGGTTACTCCAACGAAACCCTGATTACAGGAATACATTAAGGCGGTGTCCCCATCGACATCGGAATCATTGACTTCCGCCCCTTGATCAACCAAGTATTTCACGATGGCATGGCTACCGCCTTCACTGGCATACATCAGGACAGATCGTTTGCGTTTGTCACGGATCTTCCAGTCTGCGCCACAATCGCAAAGGGCATGCACAATATTCGCGGCGCTCAGAGAACAAGCCATCATTAAGGAAGTGACGCCATTGTTATCGGCAGCATCTACGTCTACTCCCAAACCGAGGACCAGGCGGACGGCGTCTATATTCTTGCTCTTGCAGGCCATCATCAAAGGAGTCAATCCATCGACATTCCGAATATCAATATCCGCCCCAGCATCCAAAAATCTTTGGATAAGCTCCACATTGCCCAGCCTGCAGGCAGTCAACAAAACTCTACCGCCTTCCTGTTCCGTTTCATTCACATCGGCATCCAGGTCGAGGAGAAAATCGATCATTTCCATGTTTTCAGAAATGCTGGCGCACATCAGAGGAGTAACACCTTCGTCTTCACGATCATTCAGATCTGCCCCCTGCTTGAGAAGCATGCGAACAATCTCGACGTCTCCGCCTATACAGGCATACATCAGCGCAGTAAAACCGCTATCGTCACGAGCCTCGAAAATGGCTCCTTGATCCAGAAGAAGACGAACGATACCCCTCCGAGCACTCCGACAAGCCAACATCAAAGGTGTAGTGCCTTCTTTACTGCGGACATTAACCTTGGCGCCGCGCTCGAGTAAGAGGCGTACAACTTCTTCACAGTTCTCTTCATCTCCTTCTTCGCACATAAGCATCAAAGGAGTGAATCCCTCGGGATCTCGTCCATCGACATCTTCTCCTTGGTCAAGCAACTGCCGGATCTCATCTATGGAATAGAAAAGGCATGCGGCACCCAGCTCCGTCATTTCTCCTTCGTCCTCCTGGGTCGGTTCATCCGTCCAATCTTTATCGGGATCGAACATGAAGATAGAATCATTCTCTTCTTGGGGCATATCGTCTTTTTTCATCGGCGTATCGTCGGGTATGTTTCCTTGCTGAGGTCAGTAATATCCCAACTTCTTTTGAATTTTTCCAGCTTTTTCCATTACAGCACTTAACTTTTTTCCAAAAACCTTTAGAAAAAAAATTTATTAACACCTAATTTTCAAATCATTATACACAATTGCAGATGATTTGTCATGCTGTAAAAAAAATCGTCACTCCCCGGATTGCGATTTTTCCATCTCTCCCACACTGATTGTTCCAGCGACAACGTCGGCAAATTGAGCACTGGTGACACGGAGCAAATCTTCCGGAGCAAGTTCAATCTGCAAACCGATCCGTCCACCGCTAACAATAATCGACTTACGATGATTTGCCGAAGAATCGATCACTGTGGGATACTTCTTTTTCATTCCGATTGACGTACAACCTCCCCGGATATACCCAGTCACAAAGTTGATGTCTTTGACGGGAATCATGGCAAGCGATTTGGTACCGACAACTCGGGCTGCTTTCTTCAGATCCAGCTCCATGGCAATCGGGATGACAAAAACATAGTATTGTCGGGGAGCACCTTCCGTTACGAGAGTCTTGTAGAGTTTTTCCGGAGGTTGATTGAGAGAACGTGCCGTATGAAGAGCATCAATGAATTCTCCGCATTCATACGTGTAATACCGATAGTCGACACTCCATCCGTCCAGGATGCGCATCATATTGGTTTTGATCTCCTTATCCTTGTTTTTAGGCATGGTGTCAATCACCCATTCCAACGCTTACCACCTTATTTATTCATAATGGCGGATCACGTAGTTTTTCATGCTTGTCGGAAGCGAGGGAACAGTAGGATCACGCTGAATAAGAAGAGTTGTCAACAAAACGGCTTTTTTGTGTTCCGTTCCCGGTTCGTCCGTCAAAAAGTGTTTGACGGCAAAATGAGCCAATGTCAGTTCGCAGCTCAAACTTTCCGCCTGAAGACGGAAATGACGAAATCCTTGGTCGTACATGGCTTTCACCTCCCCTACGGTCAAGGTCAGAGGTCGCGAACCTAACGGGACTTTCGGATCCAGGAAGCCGGCATCCTGCAAGTATTTCTGTCGTTCAAGCTTATAGTCAACATTCAAAGGTTCTCGGAGAATTTTTCCAAGAAGCTCCAGATGCTTCCGGCGGACCTGGCTTGAATCCAACCATGTATCGTTGACCGTGATTTCGAATTTCTTTTTATCGCGCAATTTGGAAAGCAATTCCGTATTGATTCCATCCCGGGGATCCAAAGCAACACGGTCATAACGCATGGAGAGGTTATTGTACCATTGGGCCGTACGGAACTTTTCCTTAATATGGAAATTCGCGGCCAGGCGAATGCGGAGTCCCGGGAAATTGGCCCGTACGTGTTTTGCCAAAAGCGGGGAAGCCACATAAACGCCATTGAGGCGATGGGGATTACATTCGGCAAGAAGATTGATCATGCCGTTGCACAAGGTATCGCGCATATCCGCCGGCGTCAGGAACGGATTGTCGAAGTACAGGAAGACACCCACTTTTTCCTTCACGTAGGCTTCGATGGTAGCTCTGATTTTGTTGGGAGCCATAAGAGGCTCCGGGGTAAACCAGTTAAGTGCCCATAAACAGGGAGGGCATCCGCTGAATTCCGGTAATTTTACTTCCGGCGTTTTCAAGAGCATGAGAGTGCCCAGTACCCCCATACAAAGCTTGTCCCACCGGAATACACCGCCGATGTTCCAGTCAGCCAGCGGCATGTCCGAACGGAACAGATATTGCAGGGATTCCGGTTTGGCTTTCACAGACGGCTTTCTGACAGGCCTGTTCTGGGGTTTGTCAACAGAAGGCGCCACCGTTTTTTTGCCAGGGCCTTTCTTCGTGTTTTGAGTTGCCGGATTCACCTGGGCAACACTTGCCTGTTTGCCGGTTTGAGATGAACGGGCCATCTTCGCTTTGCCCTTAGGGGCGGATTTGCCTTTGCCTTCTTCGGAGGGAAGAGATGTTTCCTTCATGTTTATTGCTTCCTCTCGATATGATGATTAAATGATTTCGCGCATGGATTCCAGAAACCGGATGATGATAGCATCTGTCGATACGGGGGAACCGTCATCCTTTTTCAAGATCAACCGCAGCAGATCCATGATCTCCCCACCGGCATTGCCAAGGCCGCGTCCCTGTATTTTGAAGCGGCGGAATCCCATGTCGTACAACGTTTTCATCTCTTCGCGGCTTAACTGGGTCGTGCATTGGGAAGAGGTTCCCAGAAGGACATCGATTTTGGCGCATGCGTTCTTATTGCGCAAGTCATCGAAATTATCCGTATGCCCCAAAAAGTTCAGTGCCATTTTGGAAAGAGATTCATAGTGCTTATGCCTGATGGCGCACTGGCGGGCACAGTTCTCGTTGACGATTATCTCGTATTTGTTTTTGTCCTCCAATTTTTCAAGCAACTCGTAGTTGTCGTTATCATTGGGGTGCAGCATCACCTTGTCGTAGAGGTCGGCCAGGCGCTTGTAATAGTCGAGATTTCCCCCACCTTTTTCCATAGTTACCTTCAGAATGGAAGAAACGGTTTTGACTTTGGGATAACGCTTTTTGATGTACTGATAAAGGAGATCAGATGACATGATCACTCCGTTCTCCCCTGTCGGATTGACGCGTTCGGCTACTTCCAGAAGGGAGTTACCCAATGCCTCTTTCAAATTCTCCTCGGTCAGGAACGGATTGGAAAATGTCAAATCCATGGCAACCTTACGTTCCTGCCACGATTTGATACAGAGTTCCAGTTCTTCCCCGGAACGGAGCAAATGCGGCAGGACGCGACCGCTGTTCCATGTTGACAACGGAGATCCATGAACCAGGGAAAAGGGTTTTAATCCGAAATGATTGAGAAAGTAGTCGTGGAAATAGATCAGCTCCCGGTCATTGGCAAAGATACCGGACACATCCCAAATGGCCTCCGGCCAATCATCGTTGCGTATATCGATTGCAGGTTTCACAATTTGTCTGAAAGGTAGTATATGATGGTTTTAACGTACATGAATCGTTCGGTTCAGTTCAAGAAAAAAGAAGCCCATCATTTGTGTCTCGGAGCCTCAAGGCGTTGTCTTCCAAAGAACGGACCATACTTGATAATAAAAAAGGAGACCGTCCTCAAACGGCCTCCCTGAATGGTAAAAAACCAACATGCAAGGGTTATTCCCCACAACCGCCATCCTTGTATCCACAAGAGCGGCACACCTTGCATTTGCCATCCTGCACATAGGAAAGCGAGTGGCACTGCGGGCAGATGGCGGCACCGTTCAGACCGGAGTCAATGGCAGCATTCCGGTTTTCTTCCTCCGGAGCAGGAGCCGTGGAAGCCGGGGCTGATATCATACGCGGAGGCAGAGCAGTCACCTGAGCGGCATCCAGCGTATGCATCAGAATGCTTTCACTGGAAATGGCAAAAACGTCGCGTAACCGATATCCATGGCTTTCCGGGAAGAGCCATGCGAGGATCTTGGCAATCAAGTCCACGACAGAAGCACAGGAACGGATCTCCGTACAGGTATCCCCATCCGTATCATCCCCGACGCGGCAAAAACCGGACGGTTCAAACGAATAATTGCGGAACCCCTTGACCACTTCCTTCAACGGTACTCCGAATTGAAGAGCAGTAGAAAGAAGTTTGCAGTAAGCTTCAAACATCCCGGAGGCAAAGGAACCAACCTGCCCCAAACGTCCGAATACTTCACCGCAGGTACCGTCGGTGTAAACTCCGACCGTAAGGTAACCGGTCAACTGTCCTCCCACAGAGAACTTGACGGTCTGTCCCAAGCGACGACCGGGAAGTTTCCTCTGGCGTGGCTTGGAGGCTTCGGCAATAATTTCATCAATAGCTTCCTGGCCTCCGTCGACCAGCTGCTTCCAAATGTGGTCGGCTTTAAAGCGGCGCGTTTCCGGGGTATCCACCACATAAACGGCATTAGCCTTGGAACCGGCTCGGAAAATGGCGATGCACTTGACTCCCAGGTCGTGAGACAAGACGAGGGAATCGTAAATGTCCTTTTCCGTAGCGCTCACAGGCATATTGACCGTCTTGGAGCAAGCCCCCGAAATAAACGGCTGCAAAGCCCCGAGCATCAAGACATGACCGGAGGGGGCTATGGCGCGCACGCCGTTTCCATTGGTCGCAGCACAGTCAAATACGGCCAGATCCGACTTTTGGAGCCACGGGATGGATTCAATGTGCGCAGCGCCGTTGACAATGATAAGCTCATCGGCTGACAACACGGGCATGTTGGAAGGATTGGTGATGTAGGTCACCTTCTCCAAAATTTCGGTACGGGTTTCGGAACCCTTCAACAGACGACGCCATGCGGCACGTACCGGACCGGCTTCATCGCCACAGGGATCCAGGATCAGCTGGGAAACGACATCGTCCATACGACCGCCGCAGGCACTGAGCAGGCCATCGATACCGGCAACTTCAAAAGAGGCTTCAACAACATAACTTTCGTCATATCCCAATGTCCGGAGACCTTCCAAAGCAAGGCGATTGAACATTTTGAGGGAACCGCCTCCTGCAAGCTGCTTCCATTTGACGAGAGTGTAGTCCGGCTCAATGGATGTCGTTCCTTCATCGTAACACCCCAGCGGAGCTGAAATCGTCCCGGTAGGAGCCATCACAGACACGAAGGAATTGCGGTAGGCCTTGGCCTTAACGACCTTATCCCAAAGTTCGGAAGCCTTTTCCTGCAGTTCCCGGGCACAAGCCACACGGTCTGCATTCATGCGGGAAGGAGCCTTGAAACTGCGTAAATAGGCATTGAGGGCGTAAGCGGCATTCAGTCCTTGTGCTTCAGGCAACGGACCGTCTGCCTTATCCATAATGCCGGAGATAATCTTTTCTGCATCCTTGTCCGTTTTGATCCCGGTGATGGAAGAAGCAAGCTGCTGGGTAGCGCGGTGCAGGCGGAGAACAGCCTTCAGGTCATTCTTGCTTTCCGGGTATTCGATATAAGAACCCAACTCGGCTCCCATTTCCGCGGAGGCAGTCCAGCAGGCTGCGGTCAACAGACTACACAATTGGGAAGCAATCCAGCGGCCTTCGTCGGAATCGTAAGGTACACCGATAGCCATCAGGGCTCCTCCCACATTGGCATATCCGATACCAGTCGTGCGGAAACGGTAAGTACCCTGCGCGATTTCTGGAATCGGGAATCCGCCGCGCTCTACATTCAAGTCGGCACAGACCATAGCCAGACGGGCAGCATGCACGAGAGAGTCCGCATCAAAAGAAACGGAGCCATGTTCCTTGCGAAGGAAGCGGTAGGCATTGAACGATGAGAGGTTGCAACTCGTATTGTTGAGGAAAACGTACTCGGAACAGGGATTGGAGGTTGTGATGTCTCCAATGGATTTGACGGGATTCCAAAGATTGATCACGTCATTGTTATGTACGCCGGGTTCACCGTTTTCCCAAATAGACTTAGCCATGGATTCCAGAAGTTCCTGGGCACGAAAGGTTTGTTCGATGCGGGAGGGATTCGTCACCCAACGGGTATAGGTATTACCGTTACTGGCATGAGCCTGCCAGAAGTCGCCCTTCAGGGAAACGGAATGGTTGGCATTCTGGTTGGAGAGGGTTTCCCCATACAACAAGGCGTCCATGTGCGGATCGAAACTCTCATCCGTCGTCAACGGCAAAGATAGAATCACGCGGGCAGCCGTCTTTTCCGCAGGGGTACCGGCAATAAGCTTGGTTTCAGCCAGGCGCTTGAGTTCCACATGGACATTGTGTTCACGAAGAATAACCTTGGCGACATCTTCCTGACGGTTCTTCACATTGATGAAATCGAAGATATCAGGATGATCGCTGAACATCAGCACCATGCGGGCGGCACGGCGCGTTTTCCCCCCGGACTTGATAGCTCCGGCCATTCTGTCCCATCCACGATCAAAGGAAATAGGACCGGACGAACGCCCCTTGCCGCTGATAGGCTCGCGGGAAGAACGCAGAGACGAAATATTGATGCCGACACCGGAACCGGACGCAAAAATACGGCCTTCCGTCGTCAGGTGTTCCAGAATATCCTCCATACTGTCTCCCACTTCCGTCAGGAAGCATGCGGAACATTGCGGATATTCGTAAGTCGACTGCAGGGTATAGGTCTGAAGGTTTTCCTTCGATCCCTTGGTATGATAAGACTTATTGCCATGACCGGAGTAAGAGTCGCGAAGATCCGGACGTCCCCAGCGCCACTGTTCCCAATGCCCGATATTAAACCAGACCGGAGAGTTCGGAGCCCAAATCTGCTTGATAAGCATAGCTTTCAGTTCTTCATTAAACACTTCGGCGTCTTCCAGATCGGCAAAATAGCCTTCTTCCCACCCCCACACCGTATAAGTATTGGCCACACGGTCAAACACGTTGCGGAAACTTTCCTCATACTCGGGAGTACCGGGAACACTGCCGAACAAGTATTTGTCAGCCGTAATTTTGACGGCGTTGTCATCCCAATGGGCAGGAGCTTCCACCCCCAGGCGTTCATAAATAGGCTTGCCCGTTTTCCAGTCCATGATACGGACATCGCGACGTTCCCAAATCACTTCATCGTAGGGGAACACCGAAGGAGAGGAAAATCTCCTGGTAAATTTCAGGCCGCCCAGTAGATCTTTACGTGGAGGAAGGACGATTTCCTGCCCATTGCGCAATTTCAGCACAGTTGTCGTTGGTGCGGAGGGAGGGGTACTCATTTCTGTAGGCTCTTTTGGAGTAGGTGAAGGTTGAGATTGATTAGGCAAAAAGGATAGCTGTTCGTTATCAGAATCTTTCATGGCCGAAGGGGGGGATGGCAACCGGTTTCCGGATTGCAGTAGTGGCTTCTTCTATCGAATCTTCATGGAGAGGAAAAGAAAAATATTGCGTGACTCCTTTTGTCGCACCACAATATATAGTATATTATCAAGAAGTCTCAACGTTTTCCGACGAGGGAGATCAATCCATGGGATGAATTTTTTTCATCACATCCAAGAGAAAGCCGGAAGGAGTTAAGGCGGGAAATGAGCTTGAAGAAAAATGCCAGTTCATCATCATGGGAATCCATGAAATTGCCGTTCTCCCTTCATTGCATGTTGACCGCCGGGCTTTTACTGTCCGGCTCGTTTCCCGTCTGCGGAGAAGCCCCCATTCCCACAGACAAGCCATCTCAAACGCAAGAAGCGCCCCAGCAGAACCATGCGAAGGCGGAATACACGGCAACTTTCCCGGCACCCATTCCCGGAATTCCCATGCCCATGAACCTCAGTGCCATGGACGGAGTCAGCCTCGACTCCGTCCATATCGATCTGGCCGTCCGCCAGCACGAAGTGCTCGTCATCTATACATGTACTCTCACCTGTGACGCTCAACAAGCCGGCAAGAAACTGCCTATGGGCATTCCCTTCCAGTACAAACTGCCCGATGCCGAAGCCAATGCATCGTCCCCGTTGCCCATCCACCGCGTTCCTTTCTCCAAATCGCTGGGAGACATCAGTGTCGGAGTCAATCAGCTGGCCGAAGAATGGAAGCAGGTCGAAGGTAGGCATCCTCAATACCAGGCACCATCTCTGCAACAAGTCAGCGATATCACGCATTGGCTGACGTTTTCCCCCAAGCTGAAACAAGGGCCTAATACCCTCACGATCCATTTCACCGTTCCCTATCGCCAAACACGCCAGTATCTGCCTCATCAAGATGGCGCACAAATCATTCAGAATCCTCTGCTCTTCCAGATGGATCTCAATGCCATCCGTACCTGGTCCGCCCCCATCCAGCACGGAGAAATCCTTATCTTTTCGGAGGAAATGCTCCCCGATTCCCTGAATCTCATCTCTCCGCAGGACAAAAATGCTGTTACACGCTCCGAAAAAGGCGTCATGAAATGGGATTTCACTCCGCAGGCCGGACAGCCCCCGACCGATACCCTTGCCCTGGAATTCGGACCTCGTCTGAGTTTTCGCGAAAATGCAAATGAAAAACGTACTTCACTGAAACTGAACAACACCCCGATTCGCATCCCTGGAGATTACAAAATTGAAACATCATCCTCAGCTGGGGCCGATCCGTTCGGCAATGCCTGTTCCCCAGACAACCTGCGGGAGGGTAGTCAAGGATTCTGGGCCGAAGGAGCGGAAGGCGATGGAGAATCACAGTTCATTCTCATCACATTCCCTACTCCGCAAAAATTGGAAGGACTGCTCATCCAACCGGGGATCTCTCCCGTCCGCCTTGGTCGCAACGGCGATACTGAAGCAAGACGCCACCCCGCCATCGCCTATTCCCTGTATAACAGGCCCCATAGTATTAGAGTCATTCTCAACGACGGGCAATACGAATTCAAAGCAACTCTGCGCGACGATTGGAATGAACAACTCGTCATCCCGCCCTACTTCAAGGGATCGGTTAAATCCGTCAAAATTATTCTGGAAAAAATAACCCAGGGAGCCAATTCCGAGGATACCTTCCTCACAGGAGCCATCCCCCTCGTCAAATAATATCCCATTGTATTTCCCATATCTCCACATTCTTTGATTGCCGACAAGGCCTCTTTTTCATAAACTTTTTTTATTCTTAGCAGACAATTTTTCCTATGAGTGACCAGCCCGACTCACAGCCCAATCCTCCTCTTTTGAAAAAACGAACCCTCATCACCGGAGTTCCAGCAGGAGGCCAATCCGAAGTACGCCCCAAATTGTTTTCCCCCGCTACAGCGGCACAGGCAGCATCGCAAGGCAAGTTACTCACCCCGGGAGGACAAGCCCAGATAACCGAAGAACAAGCCTTGCTGGCAGAAGAACAACTCCGTCTCCAACAGGAAGAACTCGCCCGCCAGGCCGCCGAACAGGCAGAACGCGAACGTCTCGACGCAGAACAGGCGGCACAAAAACGCCTGGAAGCAGAACAAATCGCCGCAGCACAAGCTGAAGAAGAGCGTCTGGAAATTGAACGGGCGGCTGCTGAATGCAGCGCCTACGAACAGGCTATACGTGACGAACAGGAAAAACTCGCCGCGGCACAAACTGCAGAAGAAGCTCAGCCTCCGTACTATCAAGGGGAAGCCCCCCAAGCTGAAGAACTGGATGCCAAAGTCAAACATGCACTGGAACAATTGAAAGCCGCCCAGGAAGCTCTTATTGCAGCCCAGGCCACGGCTACCAGTCTGTCTCCCTCTGTGTCTGCAGCCCCCGCACCAGCACCGGAGTCCTCACCTGGCACAGCACCACGCTTGAAACTGGCTACTCCAGCTTCGCCCGTTTCTGCCGCACCTTCACCATCGCCGGCCATCACGCCAAAACCAGTAGCGACTTCTTCTCCGCTTCCCGGCACCCCTGCCAGTCCATCTCTTAGCGGTGGTTCCATCCCGCCAACTGCAGGCATCCCGCAATCTCCGGACGCCTCTTCTTCCGCCCCCCAACCGGAATCCATCATGAGCAAAAAGCCGATCAAATTCGGCATCATAGCCGTCTGCATCGCCGCCATCGGTTGCGGAGCCGCCTATTACTATGTTTCCGGAAGAGACGAAGCAATACGGAAGGCCAACGCCAGATATACCGAATTGCAAAAAATTGGTGTCGAACTCGGGAAGGAATCCTCTTCCCTTGGCGCAGACAAAGGAGGAGATATCCTGAAATACGATGCGGCAACATTCAAAACAAAAGTCACCCCCAATGCCAAGGATGCGGACTTCCTTCTTGACCACATACGCGGAACAAAAGACCCGACAGGAGCCAAGGCTGCCATCCATCTGCTCTCCGTCATGGGCCAGCTGGATCCCAAGATTGCTTTAAAAACGATTACGGATATCACCAATAACCCGAAGAAGTATACCAAGACACAGATTTCGATGTTTACCTCCATCCTGGCCTCGTCGAAAAACCCCAAAGTCTTGCAGCATCTCTGGCTCCTTCAGCGCAAACTCGCCGCTGCCAATCAGAAGGAACTGGAAGCCACCGTACTGCGTGAAATGCGTCTTGGCCTTGACCCCAACAGTATTACCCCTCTGTTAAAACTTCTGTTCAATCCCGACACCAAAGTTACCGATTCACATATCGTCGATGCTCTTGCCACTGCCATCCCTTCCATGGCGGACAAAGCTGACGATGCCGGTAAATCCCTCATCGCTGAAGAAATCGTCAAAGCAGCCAATTCTGCCCCCAAAGATACAGAAGCCAAACGATTAAACATTGCCTACCAGGCCCTCGCCCTAACCGGCAAACCTATGGCTATTTCATTCTTCAGGGACACCGTCAAGAACAGTCCCCTCATCAACAAAATCACGGCGATCCGCGCCATGAAGAGTTGTGTCAGCGACGATGCCATCCCTCTCCTCCGTGAATTCATGACATGGAAAGATCCGGATCTGGAACGGGAATCCACTGTGCGCGAAATCAGGAATTCCATATCCAGCGTCCTTGGAAACAGGCTCGGACAACGCAGCAACGAAGAAGGTAAAGCGCTCTTCCAACCGGAAATAGACCGCATTAACGACCTCTCAGCCCAAGCCGCCGCCGCCCCCGACGACAAAAAACTTGCCCAGGCAGCCCAGGATGCAAAAATGATGATTCTCGCCACCGTGTCAATCGCCATTGAAGAATATCCTTATGTCAAAGACATTCTGGACCAATTCATAAAAGATACCGATCCCAAAGTCTCCGAACGGGCCAAAAACATCCGTAAGCTGATTGCCAACCGTAAAAACCTCCAAAAGGAACGCAAAGGCATGAGCGAAGAAGAAAAAGCCGCCTACTGGCAAAAGAGATTAAATGGTTAACGCCCGATTCCCGGAGAGCTTGCTCTTCGATTCGCATGACCTGCTTAGCTCATCCAAACTCCGCCAGCGATTTCACATTGCTGCCGGAGTTTTTTTCACCTTGGATTTATCAGGGGGAGACTACTGAAGTTCTCCTCAGATCCGCGTTAAATACTCGGGCGGAGTTTCCACGCGGACGCACTCCATACCCGCCGCAGCAGCAGCCTGAATTCCCGGTTCGGCATCCTCGAAGACAACACAGTCTCCCGGACTGGCCCCCAGTCTTTCAGCTGCCAGCAGGAACATATCGGGAGCCGGCTTGCCGTGGGCCACATCTTCGGGAGTCACAACCAATGGGAAAAGACCTTCGATGCCGGCACTTTTCAACGTCATGCGGGCTCCCGGCATCATGCTGCCCGTAGCAATGGCAACCGGGGCACCATCTCCAAGGGAACGGACAAAATCCACCGTTTCGGGAATTGGAGTTACTCCTTCCCTTTCCAAAAGATTCAGATAAGTCGCTCTCTTGTCTTCGGAAACGGCATCCGGGTCCATGACAACACCGTACTTCTCACAAATGTACAAGACAACGTCACGGGCTGATTTACCACCGCAGGAATAAAATTCCTCCGGAAGAAAAGCCTCATACGGTGCTCCAGCCTTTTCGAGAGCTAGTCGCCAGGCCTTGTAATGCAATGGCATACTATCCACCAACGTTCCATCCAGATCAAAAATATAGCCTGCGTACTTCTTCTCCGGCAGTAGAACTCTCTTCATATCGCGGGTGATCATACCGTCTTGCCGACCGTCGTAAAGCCCGGAGACAGACTTACCGCAATCCTCTCATTCAACCATATTCCCTCTCAGAAAATCCCGGGACAAAAACTGCCGACATCAATCGAACATACCGGAGGATACGCACAAATAACCGAAGCTATTCAAGACGGTATCCGCATTAATACCTCCCAAGAAGGAGAGAAAAATGTTTTTTCCCAAATATTTTACTCATCCGATACTTGACATTGAGAATCCCCTCACTAGAATCGACCGCACTCGGAACGAAAACCGACACATCCTTTTTTTCACATGGCTAATATTAAATCCGCACTGAAACGCATCCGTCAGACGAAGACCCGCACCGCCAGAAACCGTGCTGCTCATTCACGTCTGAAGACCCTCCGCAAGAAGATTGCCTCTGCCATCGAACAAGCTGACAAGGCCGCTGCAGCCGTTGCCTACAGCGAATTCTCCTCTGCCGTCGACAAAGCCGCCAAGACCGGCAAGGTTCCGGCCAATCGCGCTGCAAACTACAAGAGTAAGGCAGCCAAGGCAATCGCCAAAATCGCCTAAGTTCTTCATTCGGTTTTCCGTCCTTTTCATGACAAGCCGGCCTGTTTACGCAGGTCGGCTTGTTTTGTTACCCTGATCCCATGCAGCAATCCAGGAAAGAGATGGCGACGCTCATCATCAATGATCCCTCCTCCTTCAAAGTATGTGAAGGTTGTGGTTCCATCGTTTCTCAACAAACGGCTCTCTGTCCGAATTGCAATGCTTACCGGTTCGAGACACAAGACGAATATGTCGTCGAACAGGCCATCCTTCTCGCTTCGCGGGAGCAACGTTCCGTCACTCCGGACGACATTGATTTTTAAGCTTCCCCTACCAAGTTCCCCATGAAGCAGGATAATCTTAAAAAATGGAAGGTTCTGCGGAGTGCCTACATCCACCGAGAACCATGGTTTACCGTCCGGGAAGAAGATGTACTCCTCCCCAACGGCAAAGAAATCCCATCCTACCATATCCTGGAATATCCCGACTGGGTCAACGTGATCGCTATCACACGCGACAGACGCTTTGTCATGGAAAAGCAATACCGCCACGCACTCGCCCGCGTCGACTACGAACTTTGCGCTGGCGTCACGGAACCGGAGGACGGTTCCCCCATGGAGTCCGCCCGAAGGGAACTGCTTGAAGAAACCGGTTACGGAGGCGGAACATGGGAACACTTCATGACACTCTCCGCCAACCCCGGTACCCATACCAATTACACGCACTGCTTCATTGCACGCGATGTAGAACGACTTGGAGAACCATGCCTGGAGGATACAGAGGACATCTCTGTCCAGATTCTGACAAAAACCGAGCTTCTCGACATCATGACAAGAGGCGGCATCATCCAGGCTCTCCATATCGCCCCTCTGTGGAAATACATGGCCCTGTTTCCCGGAAAAGCCTGAGGCAGGTCTTTCCATGTCCTAATAAATCCTTTTCATCATGGGTTCCAAAGCCTAGTTTTCCCTTTTCTCCAACAAATTTTCCCGTTATGAACAACCTCCTTTCCATCGAACAACTCCAGGCTGAAGAAATCACGGATCTCCTGGCTCTGGGACACAAGCTCAAAGCCGAACGCGGCCACCATGCGGAACATCCACTCAAGGGACAGAGCTGGGGATTGATTTTCTCTAAATCCTCCACGCGCACCCGTGTCTCCTTCGAAGTCGGCATCAGCGAACTCGGAGGCAGGCCGATGTTCCTTTCCGTTCACGACATCCAACTAGGCCGCGGAGAACCCGTCAAAGACACCGCCCGCGTCCTCGGTCGCATGATCCACGGCGTAGCTATCCGTACCTACGGACAAAACGAAGTGGTCGAATTCGCCAAATACTCCGGTATCCCGACCATTAATGCCTTGACGGACGACGAACACCCCTGCCAGATTCTAGCCGACCTTCTAACCATCGAAGAAATCTACGGCAAAGCTTCCTGGAAGAACATGAAAATCGCGTTCATGGGCGATGCCGACAACAACATGGGACGCTCCTGGATGTGGGCAGCCAAAAGACTCGGCTTCACTCTCGCCCTCGGTGGCCCGGAAGCCTATCTGCCCTCCGCAGAATACCGGGCAAGGCTGAACTGCGACAACATCATTTACACCACCGATGCCGAAGAAGCCGTCCGCGGCGCTACCGTCATCAACACTGACACTTGGATCTCTATGGGACAGGAATCCGAACACGGTACCAAGGAAAAACATTTCCTTCCCTACCAGGTCAACGATACTCTCCTGAACGCCGCGGCCCCGGATGCTACCGTCCTTCACTGCCTCCCTGCCTACCGAGGTATGGAAATCACAGAGGAAGTACTGGAACATAACGCCGACGCCATCTTCCGAGAAGCGGAAAACAGACTTCATGCCCAAAAGGCTGTCCTGTCCACCCTGGCACGCAACTGCTACGGTCAATAATCCTCAAATACCATTAGCCATGGGATACGAAGAACGATTACAGGAACTCCTTGACGAACTGGATCTTTTCCAGGACTGGACCGAACGTTACGAATACATCATCGGCCTGGGAAAACAACTCCCTCCCCTTCCGGAAGCCCTTAAAACCGACGACATTCTCATCAAGGGATGCCAATCGCGCGTATGGCTCCACACGGAAAGCCGGGACGGCAAGCTCATTCTGGCAGCTGACAGCGACTCCCTCATCACCAAAGGCCTCATTGCCCTGTTCGTACGCCTCTTATCCGGTCTCCCTGCAGAAGAAGTTATCAAGGCCGACATGAGCAAACTCGACCAAACAGGTCTTAAAGACCACCTCGCCCCCACGCGAGCAAACGCTCTCAACTCCATGGCCGGTCAAATCAAACAGGCAGCGGCACGCATCCCCTCCGGCTCCTGAGACACCACAATCATTGATTCCACACCCGCCCCGGTTCCCCCAACAAGGGAAGCCGGGGTATTTATTTGCTACCAACAACCGCCTGTTATGATTTATTCTTCATGAACTTGTCGCGGAATTGCTCAAACTCCGGCAATTTCAACATCCAGACCGCCGCAAGATAAAGGAGAGCTCCCCCGCCGCAAACAAGGGACAACGTGAAGATACGGAATATATGCCCCCATTCCAAAAAGTCCTGCATGAAGAACGTTTTTGCCGCCCAACACCACACAGCCAGCAAAACACCGGCAAAAACAATCCTAATCAGTCCCGAGAACAACACGCCACCGCATATCCCCCCCAATTGCCTTCGGAGGTACAAGAAATAAAACAGAAAGTTGAACGTCGTGATCACCGATGTCGTCAAAGCCAACCACGAAGCATCCTTGTGCAAGATACGGACAAACGTGTAGTTGCAACTATAGCTCAATGACAAAGCTACCAGAGCCGCCATAAGGGGAACCCAGCGTTTTTCCAGAGCCAGAAACACCGGTTGCACCACCTTGGTCCCTGCATAGCCAAGCAATCCCCAGGCATAGGCAACCAGGACATCTCCAGTTCGTATGACATCTGCCTCCCCAAAGTGACCCCATGCCCACTGGTAAACCACGGAAACGGCATTTTCACCAAGAATCGCGAGAACAACTACGCTGGGAACGGCAAACAGTGCAACCAAGCGGAGAGCTGTCGCCACATGTTCCGCCACCTTTCCCTTCCCATCTTCATCACCGATCAACCGGGACACCGCCGGAAGGACAACCATCCCGGTCGCTACACCAAACAACCCCACCGGTAGCTGCCACAACTTGAAAGCCGTCGACAGTGCCGACACCGATCCAGCCTTCAATTCCAAAGCAAATCCAGTATTAATATACACATTGAACTGGGTCACGCCGGACGCCATGACCGATGGAAGCATCAATCCCCAAATCTTGTACAGATTCTTATCTTTCCAATTGAAATTCAATTTCCAACGGAATCCTTCGCGTCTCAGGCGCGGTACTTGTACCAGCCATTGGGCTACACCGCCCAACGTCACGCCGATCGCAAACCCGTACAAAGCCTTCCCATCAAGGCCGAAGGTAGGATCAATCCAATAACCGATTGCAAACCCCACCATAATAGACACCACATTGAATGCCGCCGAGGCCAGCATCGGCAATCCAAACACACCCACAACATTCAAAGCCCCCATCACCAGAGCAGACAGAGAGGCAAACGCAATGAACGGCCACATCAACCGACACAATCCGATCGCCATATCCATATCGGAACCTTCCGTACTTCCATGGTACAGGGATCCCATCAAAGGCCCTGCAAACACAATCCCCAGAGTCACAATGGCTACCATCATGGAAGAAAGCTGGGTAGCCACCTTGGACGTCAATTCCCAGAGCACGGAGTCTCCATCCGCTTTCTTCACCTTGGAGGCAACACTCGTATATGCCTGGGACAAGGCTCCTTCGGCAAACAGGTCTCTCAACAAATTGGGAAGCCGAAAAGCAGTATTAAAAGCATCCAGCGGCCCACCCAACCCGAACAGTCCGTTATAAACGGCCTCGCGAACCATCCCCGTCATGCGGCACAGAAAAATACAAGCGGAAGCAATCAGCGAATTACGGGCAAGAGACATGAAGCGGGCGGAAGTTGCGCAGATACTGCCACGCATGCCGCCGGGACGTCAACTCCGAAGCCTCACAACATTTCCGTCAATCACATTAAAAAAACAGAATCCCTCCTGTGTATCGGTAATAGACAGACCACCGCATCAATCAGTCCGGATTCACTTCTTTTTCCCGGGGAACCCCCTGCGACTGTATCGGATGAACTTGCCAAACCGCCCAAGATCACTCAGCAACCGTCTAAACAATCCCGGTCCCCACTCAGCCAGCCAGTACATCACGGGTGACACCTCCTTCGGGCGTGCCGTCAAATCCTTGACGAAGTTGGTTGACATGCGGTTGAGGATATCGGACATGGACTCTGTCTGAATCACGATTTGGGGAGCCATTACCAAAACATCCAAACCGCTCTTCAACGTAAAGAAATTCTTAATCCACGTATCGACGGCACGGTAACGGGCAATCCACGACCACACCTCCGATTCATCGGGCAAAGCCTCCAGAATCGTCCCGAAAGCCCTGCGGCTTACAATAACCGCATGCAGAGTCAAGGCTCCCGGTACTTTCCAGAGTTCTACATTATTCTCCGGATAGAGCAGGTCCGACCCCATATTCAGCTTTCTCACCCCACGTTCCAGCTTGGCATTGTACCCCAGGTAGCAAAGCCCCCAGCTCGTATTCATCCTCAAATATCTGGATAAGACATCGTCTGAAGCCTTTTCCGTCGCCTCAAAATACTTGCTCGGAATGGCATCGTCCTCTAGCACCAAGATGCGTTCATACCCATGCGCGGATGCATCTTCGATCACGCGCTTGTGAGACATAAGGCACCCCGCCACACCAGCCCAGTCGCGCTCGCGTCCTTCCGTATATTCGGAAAACCACGGACCTTCGCCATAACCAGGCAGTTCAATGCCATAGACGGCAGACATGCGCTTTACTTTGGAGAAATCAAGAATATCCCTCCAATTTTCCTTAAAACTCAACCAACGATCCACCCTGTGATCCAGATTGATCACATAAATGGCGGAAAATGAATTGAGGAATTTTTTCATGCACAAGAATCCAGTCGCGTGACGAAAGGACTTACTCGCTGAGAGTATATGTGAGGCGGATTGTTGCAAGCAAGTCTTTTTCCCTGCTGTATCCACATTAGGGCAAGATTATCGGATCCGAGCTACTTCCATCGAAAGGAAGTCGAAAAATGGAGCCTTCCCCCTTTATCTCGGCATGCACGTAATTCCGCTTGCAAGAGACCATGAGCAACGCTCAATAATAAGGCAATGAAGAGCTTTCTGTCCATAGTCGTCCTCTTTCTTGTCACAGGCATCCTGATGGAATCCGGTGCCGTCCCCCCCCTCCAGGTAGCGGCACTCCACCCGTTTCTTGGCGAAATGGCGGAAAAAATTGGAGGAGAACATGTTAAAGTTGTCAATCTTTTGAAAGCCAATGGCAATCTGCACGCATTCGAACCCACTCCAGATGTGATCGCACAGGCTGCCGGTGCAAAATTCATCCTCGCTTCCGGTAAAAACATGGAACCCTATCTCAGTGGACTGGCAGACTCCGTTTCATCCCCTCGCGGCAAAGTTGTCATCATCGATATGGGAGCCTATATTCCCGACGTACCATCCGCCGACGGAGAACATACCCATGCCGAAGGAGTGGATGACCACCACTCCCACGGTTCGGTCGATCCGCACTGGTGGCACACACCGTCCAACATAAAGCGAGCCGCGCGCGCACTCTGCTCACTCTTCTCCCGGGAAGATCCGGATAATGCCGGAGCCTACAAAGCAGCTCTCGAACAATGGAACAAGGAATTGGATACCCTTGATGCCTGGGCCCGCGTCGAATTGGCTGATATCCCGGACACTCAGCGTCTGCTTGTTACCGGGCATTCCGCCATGGGGCATTTCTGTAAGGAATACTGTTTTACCGAACTGCCTATCCAAGGTATCAGCCGCGAGGATGAAGGCAACCCTGCCAGGTTCGGTAAAATCCTTCAAGAACTGAGAAACCGCCATGCCAAAGCCATCTTCCCCGAATATGGTTCCAACCCCAAATCCCTGATAAATATCGCCCAGAGTCTCAACATCCCGTTGGCACAACCACTGATCACGGACGGACTTTCTCCGGAAACACCCACCTTCGAAGATATGTTCCGGAAAAATGTCTCGACCATCAAACAGGCTCTGAGCCGCTAGTACGCCCAAGTATCCGATATGCGAGGATCCCCCCTACGACAATTATTCCTTACCTTGGCAGGAGTCCTCCTAGCCGGCGTACCACTTTACATCCTAACCATGCCTGCCACCCCCAACCAGCAGGAATGGCACGAGTCCGCCCCATCACTCCCCGATATCCCCGCCTACCTCACAGTCCGTTGCGCCCATACCCCGTCATCCATCGTTATCCGTTCCGGAGACAGGATCCTGCTGGAACGAAAATCACCTGTCCAACTAGTCAGCGAACACGACGTCAGCCTTCCCATTCCGGCTTCCGGAACAGTGCGTCTCAAAGTAGAAGCCTCTTGGCCGGAAAATACGCCCGACACTCCGATCACCCTGATTCTAGAACCCGAACGACGCGATTCCCGGACGGAAACACGTTGGTCAGTCGGGCAGCACCTTAATGACCTCTACACCTTCTCCTGGCCCTCATCATGACCCATTCGCACGACCATGTCTGTTGGGGTGCCGGACAATCACATCCCTGTTCTCATAAGCTTGATGTCCGGCACATCAGCGCCTCCTACGGCGCCGTTCTGGCTCTTGACGATGTTTCCTTCTCCGCCACATGCGGTCATACCATCGCCTTCATGGGTCCCAACGGTGCCGGCAAATCAACCCTCCTCAAGGCCATTGCCGGCCTCCTCCGTCCAACGCAAGGGGAAATTCTTTGGAACAATACCCCTCTTCATGCCACCCGGGGGGAAATCGCCTACCTACCCCAACGCTCGGAAGTTGACTGGAGTTTTCCCCTGACTGTTCGCGCACTTGTCGAGATGGGGCGTTACCCCGCACTCGGATTCTGGAAGAAATCCCAGCGGCACGACCAGGATATCGTGGAAAAATCGCTCGCCGCCATGGAACTGACCGAGCTAGCCGACAGGCAAATCGGAGAACTTTCCGGAGGCCAGCAACAACGAGTCTTTCTCGCACGCGCCCTCGCCCAGGAAGCCCACGTCCTCCTTCTGGACGAACCCTTCACCGGACTGGACTCCCCCGCCAGTCATTCCCTGGGTAAACTCCTGCATACTCTAGCCAGGGAAGGTCGTCTCATCCTCGCCTCCCACCACGACCTCAATACCGCAGCAGCCATCTTCGACGCCATCCTGCTCCTCAACCAAACCGTGCGTTTCTACGGTCCCGCCGACGATATCCTCACAGAGGAACACATCCAATCCGTCTACCGCAACCAGACGTAATAAGCCCCCCGCACCGCCTCGCCTTCCACATGGACAATTCCTTCTTCCAATTCATTCAGGAACCGCTTGCTCAACGCTCGCTCGTCGCCTGCATCATGATCGGTTTTGCCAACGGCTTCGCCAGCGGCCTGGTCGTCCTGAGAAAATCCGCTCTGCAAATTGGGACTCTTTCCTGCGCCCTATTGCCGGGAATTGCCGTTGCCATCCTCATTTTCGGGCTCCTGCGCTGGAGCATCCTGGCCGGAGCCGTCATCGCGGCCCTGCTCGTCGGACTGGGTTCTCTCTTCGTCTCCCGTACATCCAGAATCAGTCATGACACCGCCCTCTCCATCATCCACACCACTGCCTTTGCCGCCGGCTACATCATCCTCGTCCGCCTCGGTCTTCAACAAAAGATAGATGACTGGCTCTTCGGCTCCATCATGAGCCTTTCCAACACCGATCTCTGGATAGCCTATGCCATCAGCGCTCTCTGCGTCCTGCTCATCGTTGCCTTCAAGCGACCACTGCTCATTTACCTGTTCGATCCAGGCATGGCGGCCACACTAGGCATACCGACCCGCCTGTTCAGTTACGGCGTCTTCGCCTTAATCATCCTTGTCCTCGTATCCTCCCTTCAGGCTGTCGGCGCCTTCCTGACGTTAGGACTCCTCGTCGGACCGGCTGCCACTATGAGACTGTTTACCGACAAGCCGGCCCTGCTTTTCTGGGGAGGAGGCATCATCGGAGCCTCCGGCTCCCTTCTGGCCTTTCTCCTTTCATTCCCACTAGGGTGGCACCTGGGTGCCACAATCATCCTCGTCCTTGGGGTTTTCTTCCTGGCTGCCTACCTTTTTTCACCAAAAGCCGGTCTTCTCTTCCGACACCGTAAAATTCCCTCTGCATGACAATCGATGACACGCACCCATCTAGCGAGAACTGACCCTCGGGCGTATTCTAAAAAGCGTGAAAAAGTGCGAAATATGTTCAGCTCCTGCTTCGGTATTTGTGACACGGATCCTGAATGGTCTAACCACGGAAATGGCTCTATGCAAGAATTGTGCCAAAGACCGCGGGATTCTGGATCCTTCCGCATTTGACCTGGCAGAAAAACTCTTTCCGGCACTTTCCCCAAAAACCTCGTCAGTCCAGCAGAACCTGGCACAACAACTGCAAGCAGCCGTCACGGCAACCTTGTCCGGGCAACCCTTGACAAGATGTCCCGTTTGCGACTTCAGCCTAGACGATTTCAAACGCATCGGACGTCTCGGCTGCAGCAATTGCTACAATGTATTCATGGAAGAAATCCTGCCCCTCCTCGACATTTCGCCTCTGGACACGGTACCTACGTCACAGTCGGGCAACACCCCCATACATGCCAGTAAAGCAGCCCAGGAACACATGGATCTATCCATGCTCAAAGAACAAATGCAGAAAGCCATCAAAGAAGAAAACTACGAAGAAGCCGCTAAATTGAGAGACGCTATCAACGCCCTCAAATCATCCAATGACTAAGCAACGCCGCCCCCTGGGTTCCACAATGACCTTTGACCAGCTGATCAAACGCCCCGCCTCCTGGATGGTATCATCCCATAAAAATCAGGATATCGTCCTGACATCCCGCATCCGTTTAGCCCGTAACCTCAAAGACCTTCCCTTCCCCGGATGGGCCAGGAAAAAACAGCGTATCGAAATCCTTTCCCAAATTATGCCGATCGTCTCCAGACTGGATGAACAACAAACTGGATTCAACGCCGAACTTTCAGATCTCGACCAACTGCAAAAACAACTCCTCGTCGAACGCCACCTCATTTCGCGCGAACTCGCCGCCCGCTCGGAAGGGTGCGGAATCTCCATCTCGCGCAATCAATCCGTCAGCATCCTCCTCAACGAAGAAGACCATCTCCGCCTCCAATGCATCATGCCCGGGCTCCAAATCCGCAAGGCATGGGAGCATATCCGCCAAATCGATCACCTCCTCGGAGAACAACTACCTTACGCCAGCCTTGCCGGACTAGGTTACCTCACGGCCTGTCCCACCAATCTCGGTACCGGCATGCGAGCTTCCGTTATGGTTCACCTGCCCGGCATGGTTCTCTCCGGCTACATGGATCAGGTTTTCAAAGCGGCGGAGAAACTCAATATCACCGTCCGCGGCATCTACGGAGAAGGCACCGACACCACAGGCAATATCTTCCAATTTTCCAACATCAGCAACGTCAAAGATAACGAAAACACCATCCTCGACAAAATCAAGAACGTCATCTCGGCTCTTTCCGTCCAGGAAACCAATGCCCGCGAAAAAGTTTACCGGGACAACCCCATCGCCATCAAAGACCGTATCGGTAAATCCTACGGAATCCTCAAATTCGCCCGTCTGATTTCCACACGAGAAGCTCTGGAACACATCTCCATGATACGCATGGGGATCTCTCTGGGCGTCATTGCCAACGATGATCCAAAATCCCTTTACTTGCTCGTTCTCCGCATCCAGGCAGCACATATCCAACAAGCCCTCGGCGGCCAGCTACCTCCGGAAATGGATAAAGAACAACTCGCCTTCCTGGCCGGAAAAGAACGGGCAGACACCATCCGGGAACACTTCAAAAACATACCGGAACCCAATTTCAACCACTAAATATTTTCTTCAAGACCCATGAACAATTTTACACCTCGTGCCCAGCAAGTCCTTGCACTGGCAAGGCGTGAATCCGATCGTTTCAACCACAACTACATCGGAACAGAACACCTCCTCCTCGGCATCCTCAAAATAGGCCAGGGCGTTGCTGTCTCCGTTCTTGAACGTATGGGGATGGACATCACCAGCATCATCGGCCAAATCGAAGCCCAAATCACCACCGGAACGGAACCGCGCACCGAAGGAAACATCCCCTACACTCCGAGAGTCAAAAGAGTCCTCAGCCTAGCCAACAAAGAGGCCCAGGAACTCAACCACTCCTATGTCGGTACGGAACACCTCCTCCTCGGACTTCTCCGGGACGGAGGAGGACTGGCGGCACAAATCCTCCGCAACACGGGATTGGACCTCGACCAGGCACGGCGGGAAATCCTCGAAGAACTCTCCCCAAAATTCCGGGATATGGATGAAGTCAACCCTCCCGATGATGACGAATCCCTCTATGAAGATGAGGACGAATCCCGCCAAGCAGAGGCGGACGGCGGAGGACTGCCTCCTTCTCCAAAAGGGATGCGTGGTAAAATGACCGCCTTGCAAGCATTCGGAAGAGATATGACCCAACTGGCAAGAGATGGCTTGCTCGACCCGGTCATCGGTCGTTCGGCGGAAATTGAACGCGTCATCCAAATCCTCTGCCGCCGCAACAAAAACAACCCCGTTCTCCTCGGAGAAGCCGGCGTTGGCAAAACGGCCATCGTCGAAGGACTCGCCCAGGAAATAGCCGCCGGCAAAGTCCCCGAATTACTCATGCAAAAAAAGGTCATCACACTTGACCTGGCCCTCATGGTAGCCGGCACCAAATATCGCGGACAATTCGAAGAAAGGATCAAGGCCATCATGGACGAAATCCGCCGGGACGGCAACATCATCCTCTTCATTGATGAACTCCACACCATCGTCGGTGCCGGATCCGCAGAAGGCGCCATGGACGCATCCAACATCATCAAACCCGCATTATCCCGAGGAGAACTCCAGGCAATCGGCGCAACAACCCTGAACGAATACCGCAAACACATCGAAAAAGATGCGGCACTCGAACGTCGGTTCCAGCAAGTCCAGGTCGGCGAGCCTTCCGTCGAAGATACCATCAAGATCCTCCATGGCATCCAGAGCAAATACGAAGACCACCACAAAGTCCGATACACAGACGATGCCATCAGCACAGCAGCCAAGCTCTCCCATCGGTATCTGACTGGGAGATTCCTGCCCGACAAAGCTATCGACATCCTGGACGAAGCCGGAGCCCGCAAACGCGTCTCTCAAATGACTCGTCCCCCTGAATTCACCACTCTTGAAGAGAAAATCAACAAACTCAGGGAAGACAAACAGAATGCCATCATCGAGCAAAACTTCGAACTCGCCGCCCAACTCCGGGACAACGAGAAAAAGAGCCAGCGTCTTCTGGAAGAAACTCTCGTTCAATGGAGAAACGATTACGACACGAAATACGTCCCCGTCACAGAAGAAGACATCATGATCGTCCTCTCCAAGTGGACCGGCATCCCCCTCTCCCGCATGGAAGAAAAGGAAACCGAAAAGCTCCTCCGCATGGAAGAAGAACTCAAAAGCAAAGTTATCGGTCAGGACGAAGCCGCTTCTGCCGTTTCCCGCGCTTTGCGGCGAAGCCGTGCAGACATCAAAGATCCGCGTCGCCCCATCGGTTCCTTCCTCTTCCTTGGCCCGACCGGCGTCGGTAAAACCTACCTCGCCCGCAACCTTGCCGAAATCATGTTCGGAACCGCCGATGCGCTGATCCAGGTAGACATGAGCGAGTACATGGAAAAACACACCACCTCCCGCCTCATCGGCTCGCCTCCCGGCTACGTCGGTCATGAAGAAGGGGGCCAGCTTACGGAATCCGTGCGCCGCCGTCCCTACTCCGTCATCCTTTTCGACGAAGTGGAAAAAGCCCACCCCGACGTCATGAACCTCCTCCTCCAGATTCTGGAAGAAGGCATGGTCACCGACTCTTTGGGACGTAAAGTCAACTTCCGTAATACCATCATCATCCTTACGTCAAACGTCGGAGCTTCCTCCATCAAGCGACAGGGTACGATGGGCTTCGGAGCCATAGCTTCCGAAGAAGCAGACTACGAGTCTATGAAGGAGAAAATTCTGGAAGAATCCCGTAAGCACTTCCGCCCTGAATTTCTCAACCGGTTCGATGAGCTCATCATCTTCCGCATGCTGGAACAAAAAGATCTGGAACGCATCGTAGGGCTGGAAGCCAACAAACTAATCGAACGCCTCCACCAAAAAAACATATCCCTGAGCCTTTCGCCGGATGCCATGTCCCTCATCATCAAGCAAGGGTACGATCCCCAGTATGGGGCACGCCCCATGCGCCGCGCCATTGAACGCCTGCTGGAAGATCCGCTCGCAGAAGCACTTCTCCGCAATGAGGTTGCCCCGGGCATGAGAGTCAAAGCCATCGTCAATGAGGATGGAAAAACTGTAAAATTCGTTCCCGACATCCCATTGGACGAACTCCAGCTCTCCCTGCCATCCTCCACGGAGCAACCCGTCAAAACTAAAAAAAGCCGGAAAAAACAATCGGAACATACCGATGATAGCGCACAGGATGTTCCCACTCCCCGGAAATCCCCCAAACGCAAAAAACAGGACGATCAATAACCCGCCTGCCGGGACGTGATCCCACCCTCTCCATTTACATCCCCTCTCTGTCGTCCTTTTGGCAGAGAGGGGATTTTTCTTTTCCTACATAAAACAAAAGCTTCGGAAGCGGGTATTTCCCGACTCCGAAGCTCAAAAAACATTTTTTTAAATCAAATCAGGAGAAAGGAACCCCCTTGGCATCCTGCTTCACGACAATGGCCTCAATAATAGCCCATATCCAGATGAAGAATGCAAAGCCAAACCAGCCGATCAGCAGAGTAATCACCAACTGCGTAATGGCGCGCCCCGTATAACCCGCATAAAAATTATGGATACCGAAACATCCCAGGAAAATGGCAAGCACCACATAAGCCGTCCGGCTTTTGGGTAACGTCGTAGGCATCACCTGCTGAGGTTGCTGAACTTGAATGACAATCTGAGGTTGTCCGGAAGATGGCGTTTGAGTTGGAGTAGGAGCCGCTTCAGCAACTGCCTGTTCGGGTGCAGGAGCTCCGCAGGATGGGCACTTGGTCACACCGGCCGGAATAACATTATCACAATATTCGCATTTCATATGGTTACAAGTAGTGTCGGATTAAAGTTTTTCTTGAATAATTCGTTCCCGTTTCAAAAGAATTCTCTCAAAACGTAATGCCAGATCAGACAATCCAACCGTTTCTTCCGATAAATCCGGACGGGATGAAGATTCTGCTAACACGTTAATAATAGTATGCATATCGCGTATTAAAATGTCAAGATCGCGATCACATTCATTACATTCCGGAGAACCGGAACTCTCCATGGCATATTTCATCTGATCGGAAAGCTTTTCCAACTTTCCTACTAAAAGACTCACATCCGGGGTCCCGGCTCGCTTCAAATTGACAGCACAATCCATCAATTCACCCGCCATGCCACTGATCCTGGATCTGCCCACTCCCCGAGCAGCCGCATCGGCAGCACTCCGGGTAAAAGCCCGCATTAACAACAGAGTCACGGCAATCAATAAAAACAGGCACACAAGGTGAATGGAAAGTAGAAGGGTCGTCCCCGGCATAATAAACGCCAAGGGAACCAGCCCCAAACTCACCAGAAGATAAACCATAGGAGCCGCCAATAGCGCCATGGAAACCGGATTTTCCGCCCTCTTACGATTACTCACGTAAATCCCGGCCAGCATAAAAAAAACGGCTTCCGCCACCATGAGAAAAACAATGGATAACCAGACAACAGGCACCATCGTTGATACCATCACAGCCGGCATAATAAGAAAAGACCCTACAAACCAAGTCAGGGCCAATGCCAGCACAGCAAGTATAATTGTCGTAATCATAAAAAAGGAAGAAAATTAAACAATAGAATTACCGCAATGTGTACAAAACCTGGCATCGGGTGGCACTTCCATCCCGCAACCGGGACAAAACTGTTTCGGCAAGACCAGCATCTGACCGCAATTGCAACAAAATCTGGCATCGGATTGATTGGTCGCTCCACATTTGGAACAGACTCGCATCCCGGCCCCAGTATCAATCCGGGGAGAAAGTCTAGATGCCTGATCCCCTACCGTCTGCCCTAATCCCATCCCCAAAGCCATACCCATTCCTGCGCCGAGAACACTGGACTGAACACCGCCAGCCCCTTCATTGCCAACAGCAGTCTCCATCACATCAAACGAACGTTTTTCGTGATAGTTAAAACCGATAATATTCATCTCGGCACGTTCAGCCAAAGCGCGTTTCAACCTCGCCACGGCAGGATCGCTGTCATCCGTCGAAACAGATTCCACACAAAAATTGCATACCTTAACCCCGTATTCAGCGAGCATCTCAACCAGAACACCTTCGATATAACCCGACAACTCACTCAATCGTGCGGATATCTGCAGAATCGACACATGCTTCTCCAAAAGATACTTTGCAATCGTATCCTTCACCAAAGTCATGATAATTCCCTTAAAATGGGACTGTATCGTCTTCACCGTAAAAGCAGGTAACGTTCCCACCAACTTAGACAAAAACATCCTGCTATTCTCAATTTGCAATCCATATTGCCCAAAAGCCGAAACAGGCAGCATGAGATTGTATTTGGGATCTTCAATCTGAATAGGAGTTACCGTTCCCCACTTCACGTCAAGCGTATACACCTTTTGGACAAACCACACCTCAGCCGTAAAAGGAGAGCGCCCAAAAGGAATCTTATAAATTGTCGCAAGGATCGGATAATTCTCGGAACTCAGCGTATGACGTCCCGGAGCAAAAGGCCCTACAAACTGCCCCTCCTTCAACAAGATCGCTTCTTGGGATTCTGACACAATCAATTGCGTCCACGTACTCAATTCAGAGGATGGATACTTCCAAGCTAATACATTTGGAGAAGCGTCCCATTTAACAACATCAATTATGGACATACGATTAATATGATCTTCCATCATTTCCTTCCAGAGTCAAGAAGAAGCATACATTCTTTCCAAAAATCGGGGTTTGAGTATAAACAGAGAAGCCCCGCCTTGCATGGTGACAAGGCGGGGCTTCATGATCAATCCCGGCGACGACCTACTCTCACAAGAGCTATACTCTCACTACCATCGGCGCGCCAGCGTTTCACTGCCG
>NZ_JARWNC010000032.1:0-123428 GCF_029854675.1 Akkermansia sp. N21169
GGCGAGGGCGGCCGCCTTGCTGCCGGTGCCCGCGAGGGTGAGGGAGGCGTCCCTGCCGGAGGCGGCGAGGGTGCCGCCGAAGTCGGCGAGGGTGCCGGCGTAGGAGGCTTTCCCGGTGAGGGTGAGGCTTCCTTCTCCGGCGAGGGTGCCCAGGCCGTTCCAGGCGGTAAGGGTGGCGGAGGTGTCCGGGGTGTCGAGGACGAGGCGGGTGGCGTCCCCGGTGACCAGGGCGATGCCGTCGAGGGCTCCCGCGGCGGTGAGGGTGGTGGTGCCCGCCCCGAGTTCGAGGGTGCCCGATCCTGCCGCGCCGCCGAGGGCCTTGACGGTGCCGGCGATGGCGGCGCCGGAGGCGAGTTTCAGGGTGGAGTCTCCGCCCAGGAGGATGGAGCCGGAGGCTTCGTCCAGGGCGCCGGCTTCGAGGACGGACTTGGCGCCGGTGAGGGCGAGGGTGCCGTCCTGGCCGATGGAGAGGGCGGCGATGGAGTGGGCGGCTCCGACGCGGGTCAGGGCGATGCCGCCTTCTTCGACGGTGAGGCTGCCGCCGAGGGTGGCGGTACCCCCGATGGTGAGGGTGGCTTCACCGGTCTTGGAGAGGGCGGTGTGTTCCCCGGCGGTGAGGTTGCCGGCGAGGACGGAGTCGACGAGTTCCCCGTCCTTGTCGCGGTCGTTGTAGAAGCGGACGCGGGCGGTGCCCGTCCCGTCGCTGTCGATGGCGAGGGTGGTTCCCTTCTGTCCGCTGAGGTATTTGACGGTGAGGGGTTCCGAGTCGCTGCCGGGCAGGGTGATGCTCATGTCCCTGTTGACATAGACGGCGCGGTAGTCGACGAGGTCGTCGTACCCGGTGACGTTACCTTCCTTGGAGGCCTGCCAGACGGAGAGGTTGCCGTTGGCGATGATGGATCCTCCCTCGATTCCGGCTATCTTCAGTCCCCATATTTTGAGGAGAGGATCGAAGTCGACACGGCTTGCGTCGAAGTCGAGAATACCGTTGGTGATCGTGAAGAGGAGACTGTTGACTTTGTCCCCCGGTTCGGCGTAATCGGGCAGGAGTTCGTCCTTGTCGAAGGAGAAGGAGAAGTTCTCCAATACATTATCCTTGAGATCGTCGCCCAAGGAAATAATCATCCTGGTTCCGTCCCGCAAGGAAATGGCGTCTCCGTCTTCGGCTCCGTCCGGGGTCGTTCCGAACTTGAGGACGGCAATACCGTCGCCAGTCAGGGAACCTGTTGAGGGCTTGTAGGTAAGAGTGTTCGGAGTATCCAGCGTGAGCCTGGCGGTAGCGAGGGCTACAGTACCGTGACCGATGTCGGAAACTGTTGTTCCGGCTCCGGTCGTCACATGGGTGAGAGCACTGGCCTTGAGCCCTCCCAGGACGATGTCGGAAGCTCCGGCCGAGGTATCGACAGTGACTTCGCTCCCGCCGTCCCAGTTGGAAGCCTGGGCGAGAGTTCCGGACGTAACGGTAATGGCGTTTTGGAGGGACAGGTTGCCGAGGTCCAGCGTCCCTCCGGAGACGAGGAAGGAAATGCCGCTTTCGGCAGAGAATCCGTCTTGAAGGATGACGGAGGCACCCGGAAGGGCGTCGTCACCCGCAACGTTAACGGTAAAACCTCCCAAAAGGGATCCTTTCAGTTCGGCATCGACCAGTTCCAACTTCTGTCCTTCGATACCGGAAACAGATGAGGCTTCGTTTGCCGTAAGGCCGGCAATGCGCAAGGACTTGTCCTCGTCGGTGCCCAGGTCGATTGCAGCGGCGTCCGTTCCGTTGCCGAGGATCAGATGAACGCTGTCTTCCACGGTACCTGCTGAAAAGTCGAACGTTCCGTTGTCGAGCAGCAAATTGTCGGAGAACGTGATGGAACGCAGGGAGGGAGAGACTCCGCGGATCGTACCCGAAAGCGCAACCAGAGAACCGTTGGCATGGATGGCAGCCTGCCCATCGGATGTCTTAACAGAGATATCTCCGGAGAGAGTATTTTCACCGCCAGCCAGACTGAGGGAGGAACCGTCACACAGTTCCAGTTTGTTGGCCAGGGCTCCGTCCGAGGCAAGAACGAGTGTCTTGCCGTTCCGGAGGAGGACGGAACCTGTCCCCAGAGTCGGAACGTCCAGGGTGACGGTATCGTCCGTTTGACCGTCAATGATGAGAGTGTCGAGGGCGTCGACTTCCACCGAATGGTAGGCCGCCCCCTGGAGGGTCAGGGAACCTCCGGAGTCCGAGCGCCGGATGCGGATACCCGCTTCTTCCGTCGAGGCGTCGGTGATGTGGATGCTTCCGGCGAAGTTCTGCGTGAGCGACAGGTTGCCGGCCCCGGATTTTTCCAGAAGGAGGTCGGTCTTGCCGGTCAAATCGTCGGAAAGACCGGAAAGGGCAATATCGACATCCTGCGAGACGGCCAGTTTGAGGTCTTTGCCGTTGTTGACGGCAAACCGGGAGGAAACGTCAGTGGAACCGGCACCGAATTCCAGCGTACCGTCATTGAAGAAAATCGTTCCTCCGTTGCCCAGGGCTGCGGCATTCTGCATGACGAGGGTCCCCTTAGTCAGGGTAATGTCTCCGGTGAAGGTATTGGCATTCCGGAAGACGGCGATCCCCGTGCCGGCCATCATCAGAGAAGTAGGTTTGGTGTTGCCGTTGCCTGTATAGTCGGAGATGGCACCACCAGTGAAGGTGTAGGCGGCATTCGACTGAATCTGGACAAAGATGGGGTTGACTCCGGATTCGTCAATTTGCACGGTTTGATCCTGAGGAGTTTCCGCGCCGAAGAAGACGGCTTTACCTTCGGGGCCGGTATCCTTGTCCTTCCATTCCAGGGCGGAGCCGTTCGACCATGTACCGGAAGGAACGCCGATCCATTGCCATGCCTTGTTGTTGTCAATGCTGGCGTGAAGGAAGAGGCTGGTACGATCGTCGGAAAGGGCCAGTTCGAATTGATACACGTCGGAGATTTCGCTCCAAAGAGTTCCGTCCAGTGAGGTACCGGCCTCGAATTGGCTGAGATCAAGTCCTCCCGTAGCGCTCAGAATCGTGTAGTTGCCTTCGCTAATCTGGTTCGACATGAAGTCGTCTCCCAAATTGATGGAAACGGGAGAGTCTCCGGTGACGGCGAGGGTACCGGTGACAGCAATGGAAGCATCGTCGCGCGTCAGGTTAAGGGCTGTCAGGTTGAGGGAAGTGCCTCCCGTCAGCGTCAACGTACCGGTCGTAGAGAGCAAGGCTCCGCGGCCCATAGTCATGTTGCCGCGCGATGTCAGATTGGCGGACGACACCGTGACGCCGGAATCAATAGACAGAGAGGCAACGGAGAGCGACCCCGCCATGGAGAAGTTCTTGCTAACCACGACATCTCCGACCGACGAATTGTCCGTCCCGGTCATGATGCCGCCCGAGACAACGATACGGTTGGCAAGCGACTTGCCGTTGATGTCCAGCGTACCTCCCGTAAGGGTGATATCATTGGCACCCAGGCCCGTATCCGAACCGGCACGGAGAGTACCGCCCGTGATGGACACCGTTCCACCGAAAAGCGAAGCACCGTCATTCCCGCCGGAAATGACCGTTTCGCCGCCGTTGACCACAATGGAGCCGCTACCGCACAAGTCGGCAGCCCCCATATTGCCTGTCAGGACAAGAGATGAATTTTCATCAAGCTGCAAAGTACCGCCAAACAAAGCGCTGTTTCCCGTCAGGGAAAGTTTCCTGCCGGCGGCAACTTCCAATGTGCCGGCGCTGCCATCGTAGCCGGAAAGGGCTCCGCCGTAGGAAGAACCGTTTGCAGCCGTTCCATTCATGAGGATCACTGCTTCTCCTCCAATCGACAGACCGGATGCCTTCACATCACTTCCAGAATTGAACTCCAGCGTCCCCTGCTGCACGGTCACGGAACCCGTTGCGTCGTAAGATCCGGTAATTTTCAAATACCCGTCACCCTGCTTGATGAAGTTGTGATTACCTGCCGCATTGGCATCTACGTTGTTTTTAATTGTTCCCGATACGAGGAGATCGACGGCCGATGCCCCATCCGCAATGTTAAATACAGTATCATTCTGGCGAAGCCCGATAGCAGTAGCGATTTCCGCTTGCCGGTCCGATGCTTCCGTCACAACACTGGCTCCATCGCCAAACAGATCAAAGCCTGCAGTTCCGGTCACAGTGCCTCCTTTCAGAGTCAGAAGCAACTTGAAAAACGTTTGTCGTGCGTCTACCTGAACTCGGCCTTGTTCCTCCACCCGGATACCGGATGTATTCAACGCATTATTGGAATTCCAGCCGGTCACATCTACGGCCGCCATCAGGAGAGTACCGTTGATGACAGAAATGTCACCCTTGAACGCTCCTCCTCCGCTTCCTCCTCCCGACAATTTAAGAGTTCCTCCCGCTTTTTCCGTTGTCCCCACCGCGATTGTTCCGGACAAACGCCCGGCAGCATTCAGCGTCAGAGTACCATCCCCAAGTTTGGTGATATGGGCAGCATGAGCCGCCGACGTTCCGAATGTAACCTCATCGCTTCCTCCGGCAACACCCAGGGAAATAGCGGCATCCTCTTCCCAGGCAAGACGTGAAGAAATATCCTCCTCATTTCCGGCAAGCCATGTCAGGACAGCCCCATCGTGCAGAGTAATCCGGCCTGTTCCCAGGGATTGTTCTCCAAATTTCAATTCACTGTCCGTAACGTCGATGGCGCCATCCCATCCGGCATTGGCAAGGTTCATGGTGAGACTGCCTCCGGTCATTGTCAGAGCGCTGCTGCCCGCAATAGTTCCGTCCGTACCGGCATTGAAGATGTAATCTCCACCTGTCACACTCATGCTCTGGGGTTTGACTGTTCCCGTAATCGTTACCGTGGTATTTCCGTCTGTTTCCGCAAAGACAATTCTGTCCCCGGTATGAAAGCTCGTGTCAACCGAAGCATCATCCGCCTTCCACGAAGAAGCATCGTTTTTGGTTTCCCAAAGGCTGCCGCTTCCATTCCATGTCAGGGTAACGGTTTCAGCCTTCGTCAATGCCATGGTAACGATATTTCCGGAAGACGTATCCGTGCCAAACGTCAAAGAATCGCGGGATGAACTGTCGACGATCAAGCCTACCGTCTCAATATCGTTCAATGTCAACGAAACAGGAGCATTGTCGCTCTGGAACAATTTGAATTCGTAGGGAGTCGCTCTCGCCTCCAAAGACGCGAGATCCGTCAAATCGAGAACAAGCTTCGTACCGTCCCCCGCACCCAGGGTCAAATCCCCATGAATGACATATTGCGGAGCACTTGTATCGTTCAGAACGACCACCGTTCCTCCGGCAAGTGTCATATTTCCTGTCAAAGAACCAGCGGACACACCCGTCGTCGAAAGGGTTGATCCGGCTAAAAGATCGAAAGAGGCCCGCAGCTCACCGCCACTCAGTTTATAAGAGGCGAGACCATTACTCAGATTCCTTGCTTCGCTCAGATCCAAAATTCCATTCCCGGCTTCCCATGTGCCGTTGAAGGAGGACATGTCACCGCTAAATGTCTGGGACCCCGCACCTACTTTGATCACATTCACATTGGCGCCGACCGAGCCGCCGAACACATGGTCATCCCCGTTGCCGACCGTCAAGTCGATACCTGATGCCTGGTCGCTTGTAATTTGCCCGCCTTTCCCTTCAAAGCCTCCGACGCTCATGTTTTTTTGCACGATGATCTGCACGGGATTGGGGGTGACGTTTTCGTCGATGACGCTGCTATCGCCTCCGCTCGTTTTACTAATACCAACGGTTTTGATAATTCCTCCAAAGACGCCATCGGCAGAATCCAGATAAAGTCGGGTACGATAGGCTTTTTGGTTTTCATCCCAGTCGGTTCCGAGCAATTCGAGAGTACCCGTAAATCCGGACGTACTTCCCTGGAGAGTCAGATTGCGGAAACCATCATTTTGAGTGTCTGTTTCCGGGACGTCAAAACGGAAGGTTCCGGCTCCCTTTAAAGTTGACTCCGAACCAAAAGTCAGGTGATGTTTCCACAGTGACGTCGTGCGGAACATAGCTCCTTCCTTGATTTCGATGGTTCCCGAGTCGAATGTTTTATTGTTGCTGATATAGAGCTTCCGTGTCCCATCGTTGATCACCAGCGTTGCACCGGCGGCAACGGTAGAAGACTGGTTCAACTCGCCGGTTCCTCCCAATACCAGCTTGCCCCCATCCACAACTAATTTCCCACTACCCGTATAGTTGGTCAGGGTCAAATCACCGGAGGAAACAGTCATGGAACCATTGAAAGCGCTCAAATCGCCGGACAACGTCAATGCGTCTGTTCCTGTCTTGTTCAAATTCAGATTGTTGCCGATGCTGCCGGCATAACTACCGGACTGAATCGCCAAGGTATTGCCAGCAGTAGCACTCGTTATTTTTCCGGCGGGATCAGTCCCGGACAATCCGATGACGGAAGCGTTTGCCGTATTGATATACAGTTCTCCCTTTCCTCCAATTTCCACAGACGCTTTGGACATTGCGTCCGCACTCAATTTCAGAGTAATCTCTTTACCACTGGAGGTTGCGATTTGCCATAATCCTGAAAAATCATTTTCAGGATTATACAGACTAAATTTCTCACTAGCCCAGTTATCATATATTTGAACTTTGCCCTGCCCGGAAATCTTTCCTGTGAATCTCGTTTCCTTGGGACCACCCCAATACCCCATGAGATTGATAGATTCTGTGTCATTCCCATTCATCAAGATATCTCCGGAAAAGATCAGAGGCCTACCGTCTTCTTTGCGGAACGTACTACCGGCATCAAGAATAAACTTATTACCGAAAGTATTTGATCCGGCAGTTTTATGGTTGATCCTGAACGTAGCTCCCTTTGTAACATGGATCGTCATACCATCTTTCCCAAGAGTGAGGTTCGAATCCATATCCGCACCACTGTAATTGAAAAAATATTCCGCAGGGGCACCCAAAGTCAAAGTCCCACTGAAATCCTTCAAAAACTCATGCACCCCGGGAAGAGTATCTTTGTTAAATCCCATGGCTGTCGCCAAAACAAGTTCGCCATTCCCTGAAAAGGAATCTACCTTCAGAGCATCAGAGAAACTCTGATTGATGGATACGGTTCCCCCCTGTTCAATGGTGAGTGAGGTAGCCTTGAAAGTACCCACATTTGCAACACTTACGGAACCACCCGATGAAATAGTTACTGATTGAGCATCGAAAGTAGCATTACTTCCAATCCATATATTTCTTCCATCCCCTACTGTCGTATCTCCCGAAACATTGAGAGTACCTCCCGTTAAATTCACGGAAAGAGGAAGATACGATAAATCCGAAATCTCGTATGTGCCGGTTCCCGACAAGACCAATGTGCCACTTGACGTAACGGTGGTTCCATCAAATTTGATCGTGCTTGACGATCCCGTCACAAACGCAGCCGGTCCCGTCATATTAAGCGTTCCTCCGGAAAGAATCAATTTCCCGGATTGAAGGATAACGCCGTCCGATACGACCGTCCCGGACAAAGTCAATGTCGATCCGCCTGCGTCTGCCTTGAGAACGGCTCCATTCCCCGCTCCTCCCCAGGCAAGAGTACCGGCTGTACCATCCGTCTCAGACCATAGAGCATCGGACCACGCCCCCCCCGTGGAATCAAGCGTCCGATACAAATAAGTTCCCTCATATGTATCGACAACCTGTATCCCCGCAATCGTCCCTCGCCCAGAGCTAAGTACATTAGAAATGGAAATATTGCCCCCGATAATGTCATCGATCTGCAGGACATTGGTTCCCAATGTCAAAGCGCCCTGGTTTTGCTTACGATCCCCCCAGGCTTCGGTTCCCTCGGCCATTGCTCCGTCTTTATAAGTCCAGTTGGTTCCATTGACATTCATGGCGGTGAACTTCCCTCCGTCGCCGGACATGATTAAGTAGAGTGTCGAGGACAAATAAGGAACTCCAGCTATTGTGACACTGAACGAAGTTGATGTTGTTGTATCAAGATAAGTGGCGAGGAGTTTATCCGTCTGTGTTGTTTTCTGAGCTCCCGGCCCCCAAGTCCCCGTTTTACTTGACGAAATCGTAAGACCGGTTATGGCTTGGCCTGCATTATTTGTTGTAATATTGACCGGTGTGTTGGCAGCAGCAGGGTTCCAGTTGAACCAATTCTGGCCTTGAACAGCTATCATTCCAGTTGTGTCGGTTCCACTAAGTTTGGCATCGTCGCCTGTATAAAAATTGATACTGAAACCATTGGCAGTGTCAGCAGAGAGAGAAACATGAGAATAGCAAGCCATAACGGCCGCTGCCAACAGGAGAGGTAGTCTGAGTTTCATCGCAAAAGAGAATACGGTAATATTTTTCTCTTTCGTAGCAGTTTGGCAATCCGTTATGAGCAACAATAAGTAACTTATTATAAATAGTTAATAATACAATAACAAGAAGAATAAACACTTATTGTAGAAACATACATTGAGGCTATTTTCTGAGAGAAATTTGGCCTTGATAACGGATTGCCAAACCGCTTCAACAAAGTCGACATCATGAGGGTTAATTAACTGTAATTTCTCCCCACATCCACCAAATAACCAATTATAACCACCTTACGATCAGAAAAATGATCCCCATCCCAGATTAAGGCAAAAACGTTTCTACACAAAAAAAGCCCGACTCGACAAAAATGTCGAACCGGGCACGATGAACACGAGGGTTCACGAATAACTGTCAACGGGATACTCCCGGAATGAAACGGTCAGGATTTACCCAATTTTTTGATTTTTTCCTCTGTTTCCTCACTTCCTTCATCATAGTAGCCCTGTTCTTCAGGGGCCAGCTCGTGAAGGAGCCTGTAAAACTCGCCCGCGTGTTCCTTTTCTTCATTGGAGATTTCAATCAGGACTTTTTTGGCAAGTTCGTTGTCAATGGATTCCGCCAACTGCTCATAAAGTTGGATAGCTTCATATTCCGCTGCAATCATAAACCGGATGGCACGAATCAACTCCTTATCCGTCAGCTTCCGGTCTTCCTTGAGCCCGCTAAATGCATTTGAGAATTCTGGCATGCAGGATAGACAAATTCTCCCGGCATTTCATTCACGAAAAAAATGTCTTTCAACTTATTTTTCCTCTACAATCCACCCCATCAACACGCCAAAGTTTAGCAGATCCTGGGCAGCTGGGCTCCGGATGGCATGCCCAGTATACGCCTTACCCCCATGACGCCATTCATCACAAGAGGTGCTGCCGTGCGGCGTTCTACCCGCCCCACAACGCATGCTCCGGACGAAACGGGAACGGAACGCAGGGCAGCCAAAGTCCGCGCGGCGGCATCCGCCGGGACGATCGCCAGGAAACGCCCTTCGCAAGCCACCTGGAGGGGATCCAACCCCAGAACGTCACAGGCGGAACGCACTTCGTCGCAGACCGGGATGGATGCTTCGTCCAGAACAATACCCAATCCGGACGAATCGGCAATTTCATTCAGGGTTGTTGTCAGGCCTCCGCGGGTTATGTCCCGCAAGCAATGGATGTCGGCACCGCTCCGGATCAAAGTATCAACCGACGGCCACAAAGGAGCCGAATCGCTCTCCAGCGACGAGGAGAACCCCAATCCTTCCCGCACGCTCATAATCGTCATTCCATGCCGTCCCAAATCACCGCTGACGATCACCGCATCTCCCTCTCGGATAGAAGAGGGAGCAATCAATCCCGGGTATTCCGGAGAACCGATGCCGCATGTATTGATGTAAACGCCATCGCCCTTCCCTTTTTCCACGACCTTGGTATCGCCCGTCACAATGCTCACTCCCAGCTCGGAGGCGGCACGGGCCATCGACTTGACGATTCGTTTCAGGACGGCCACTTCAAGACCCTCCTCCAGAATAAATCCCGCACTCAAATACAAGGGACGGGCACCGCTCATCGCCAAATCATTCGTCGTCCCATGAACAGCCAGCGAGCCGATGTCTCCGCCGGGAAACACCAGTGGATGGACGACAAAGCTGTCCGTCGTCATTGCCAGCGTTCCCCCCGGTACGGAACGCAGGGAAGAGTCATGCAGAGAAGACGAATCTGTCCCGAAAGCCGGAAAAAACACTTCCTCCAGCAGACGGTTCATCAGCAATCCGCCTCCGCCGCAAGCCAGAGACACGCGGTCGGAATCATCGTAGGGAACCGGGCAGGAAAACATGGAACCGGTTATTTTGAAGATTGATCCGGCATAACGAAAACCGCCGGAAGTCCTGTTTGAGTATCAATCGGAAACTGAGCGCCATGCCTGGTATGTTCCGTCACCAGTTTGCGAGCCATGGCCTGCAACTGTTCCGGACATTCCCGGGTCAAATCATGCTGTTCCTCCATATCCGACTTGAGATTGTAAAGTTCCCACTTTTTCGTATGGTACCGGTAGATAACCTTCCAGTCTCCCTCCCGGTACAGGACGTAATAGGCATCGTTGTGCTGGTGCGGGAAATTGAGGAAATACGTTTGCGGACGGTTGCATGAGCCGTCCCCGCGAAGAAGACCGCTGATATCGTACGAATCCAGACCGTCCGGGACCTTGCCTCCCGCCATGCTCCCGAGCGTCGCAAACATGTCCTGCAAGGCCACGACACGGTCACACCGGCTACCGGGGACGATCGGATACTGCTGCTGGAGGGGCTGAGCGGGATTCAATTTCGCCCAGGAAACGATCATGGGCGTTCTGATGCCGCCCTCATAGGGAGTCCCCTTCATACCCCGAAGCGGAAGGCATTTGTTTTTCCAGGGAGCGGTTCCACCATTGTCGGAAGCGAACACGACCAGAGTACGGTCGGCAACACCCGCTTCGTCTAATGTTCCCAGAAGATGGAGAATCGATTTGTCCATCCCGGAAATCAAGGTGGCATAATTCAGAAGAGCTCCCTTCAAGGAGGGATACAGAGCCTGGAACTGAGGATCCTTCATCAGGGGGGAATGGACGGCATAGTGCCCCATGTAGGCAAAAAACGGCTTGCCCGTTTTCACGGATTCCCGGATTTCGGAAGCCATCTCCGTGCTGAGAGCATCTGTCAGGAACGTATCGGTGTTGTAGTATTTTTCCAGATTGGGCACATCCCTGACTCCGTGTATTCCCGTTTCCTTATAAGACTTTTCGGCATAGCAATCCTCTCCGAGGTACGAGGCGGGATGCCCGGCTCCCGATCCGCCGACATTCACGTCGAATCCCAGATTTTCCGGTTGAGCGGCTGAATTGGAAGTCGGTCCGAAATGGGCTTTCCCGACAAAGAGAGTCCGGTAACCGGCGTCGTGCAGCATACGGGCAAGGCTCGGATCATCTGACGTCATCCCCTGCATTCTCCAGGCAGGAGGACGCATGGTTTTGATTCCCCGCATACTCGTATCCGCCGGCTTGTCAGGATTCGTCCAGTTACTGATATGGGTGCGGGACGGATTGTTTCCGGTCATCAGGGCGGTACGGCTCGGAGAACACACACTGGGGGTATACGCCTGGGTAAAAATCATGCCCTGGGCAGCCAGTTTCTCCATGCCCGGCGTCTTAAACACGGCATTACCCGGAGAGGGAATAGCCTTGCCGCTGTCCCCGTAATGAAAAGGAACGGACGTATCCTGCCATCCCATGTCATCGACGAGGATAAGCAGGACATTAGGCTGCTGCTTCATCTCCGTTTCGGCCCGGACCTGCCCCGCCATGCTTCCTATCAGAAAGAATGCGGCAAACGCTCCCCATTGATTGATTCTCCAAGTGTTCATGAAGGTTATCTATTCATTTTGTATCGGTAATAAGCAGCGCAAGCCCCTTCTCCGGATACCATCGGCGCCCCCAGGGGGGATTCGGGACGGCAGCGTACGCCAAACGCAGGACAACAGTCCGGCTTCAGGATACCCCGTAAAACGTCCCCAGCCCTGCATTCCAGATGTACTTCAGATAGAGCAGGCAGGGCAAGACTGAATTTCTTCCGGGCATCGAACGCGGCATAACTTTCCGAAAGATCCATGCCTCCGCCGGGAATCACTCCCAAACCACGCCACAATCTGTCCACCGGACTAAATACGTCACGCATCAATTCCAACGCCGACGGATTGCCTTCCGGCCTCACCGCACGCGCATAGGTATTGTCAACACGCGCTTCACCCTGTTCCAACTGACGGACACATGCCAGAATACCCGCCATCAAATCGACCGGTTCGAACCCCGTGACCGCTACCGGTACATGATACCGGACAGCCAGTTCCGCATATTCGCGTTCGCCAGTCACGGCACACACGTGTCCCGGAGCCAAAAAAGCGTCCGGACGAGCGTCAGGCGATTCCAAAAGCATTTTCATGGCAGGAGGCGCAGCCACATGAGCGACGAGCAAGGAGAAATTGTCCAATCCCATCCGGGCAGCCATCTTCACGGCCAATGCACTGGCGGGAGCCGTCGTTTCAAAACCGACGGCAAAAAACACTACCTGTCTGTCCGGGTTATCACGAGCCGTCAGTACAGCATCCATCGGAGCATAGAACATCCGGACATCGGCACCACGGGCACGAGCCGACAACAGATCGCCACGACTTCCCGGCACCCGCAGCATATCTCCGTAGCTGCCAAGAATCATTCCAGGTTTCCCTGCCAGTTCTACCGCCAGATCAATCAGCCCGACAGAAGTTACGCAAACGGGGCATCCCGGTCCATGGATCAACTCAATCTCCGGCGGAAGCAGTTCCTCCAGACCATACTTCGCAATGGCATGCGTCTGTCCGCCACACACCTCCATCAGCTTCCAGGGGTGCGCCACCAAGGCGGCAATTTCCCCGGCCAGCCGGGAAACAGCCTCCGGGTCACGATAGAAAGCCGCTACATTCACGATTCGGAGGCGCCTTCCCCACGCCCGGTATCGCTCTCCTCCACCATCTTCCTCAAATCGTCCCTCGCCTGCAGGGCGGACTCGCGATCCATCACACTCAACGCCATTCCCACATGGACGATGACGTAATCCCCTACCTCCGCTTCCGGTACGCAACCAAGATTGACCTCGCGGGAAATACCGCCGAAATCAACCATGCCCATCCGAAAAAGCGGATCGGCGTCCGAAATGCCCGTGATTAAACCTGGTACTGCAAGACACATAATATCAATAAGCTGGATAATGGTGAAGCACGGCCGCAATCTGTCCGGCCGCCAACCCTCCGTCATGGGCCGGCACCCGCTGGGGAACATGGAGTGTTACTCCGGCACGTTCCGCCCGGCGCATTAGCAATTCGAGCAACAGAACATTCTGAAAACACCCGCCGCCTACACAAACTCTGTTTCTACCCGATTTCAAAGCATGCGTCACGATCAATTCCGCCAGACCGTCATGAAAACACCATGCCAGCCGCGCCCGTGAACAGCTTGCCGCCAACCCGGTTTCCAACGCTTGCAATGCCGGAACCCAGTCCATCACGCCGCCGGTGTCCCCTTCTCCCCAGGAAAGAGGAGGAACGTGCCCCCACTCCGCCTCCGGATATTCCCATGCCCACGCTTCCAGCTGCATGGCAGCCTGTCCTTCGCACCGAATCAATCCGTCGAATCCCAGAAAAAAGGCCACTGCATCAAAAATACGTCCCATACTGCTGCAAAGCGGCGCATTCAGTCCCCTCTCTATCATCAACCGGCACACCTTCGACAAATCCGGGGCCAAAGCCGCCTGCAACCTTCCGCGCAATGTCCGGCAAGACTGCAGTTCCGGCGCGGCAAGCAGGGAAAACGCCACACGGCGCGGGTCCCGGACGGCGGCATCCCCACCCGGCAAATGAAATGTCCGCAGATGTCCCACACGCTTCCAAGCAGTTTCTTCCAAAGCAAACCATTCCCCTCCCCACACAGTACCATCCGGACCGTACCCCGTACCGTCCCAAGCTACGCCAAGGCATGGGAAAGGAACTTCGTTCTCCTCCATGCACGCAAGAACATGCGCCACATGATGCTGGACCTCCACCAGCGGCAAGCCTTTCCTCTCAGCCAGATCACGCCCATACAGGGAAGCCTGGTAGTCGGGATGGGAATCTACAACAACAAGTTCCGGCGAAGCATGCAGCAGGTGTCCCAGGTCATCCGCCTCCCGGCGAAACGAGACCAGTGAAGCCTCGGTATCCAAATCTCCCATATGCTGGCTCAGAACAGACCTTCCGCGGACGCGCCAGCCGAGGGCATTCTTCATCTGCCCTCCCAGAGCCAGAATTACCGGTTCACCTTCCCCCCCATGGCCGCACACAGGCAAGGGAGCATATCCCCGTGCCCGGCGCACCACAAGTTCGCGGCCTCGCCATACCCGCACGACTGAATCGTCCACCGGACGCAGGACGGGCCGATCGTGCATCAAAAACAAATCTGCAACACCGGCCAGTTTGCACAAGGCTTCCTCAGGCGACACGCACAGGGGCTCGTCGCTGAGGTTCCCACTAGTTGCCACGGGAAGCCCTCCCCAGGAATCCAGCAATAGATGATGCAAGGGAGTCGTCGGCAGCATGACTCCCACCCAAGGGCTGAACATACACACGGACGGAGCCGGCAAACATTCTGGCGGAACATCGTCCCTGCGCCGCAACAACACGATCGGAGCCGCCGGTGAAGACAACACCCGGCGTTCTTCCGGCGATAAAAAGGCAATTTCCCGCACTACCGCCTCCGATGGAGCCATCAGGGCAAACGGCCTGGCATCCCGTCTCTTGCGTTCGCGAAGCCTGCATACAGCTTTTTCATTGCGGGCATCCGTCAAAAGCTGGACTCCACCCAACCCCAGCAGAGCCACGATACCACCGCCATTCAGGCAATCGGCGGCAGCGGCAATCATTGACGAGGTCTTCTCCCCGGACCTCCCCGATTCCACCATGGAACCATCTTCCCCATACAACGCCAGAGACGGGCCGCATGCAGGACATGACACCGGCTGGGCATGAAAACGCCTATCCGCCGTATCCCCATATTCCCTCCGGCAATCCGGACACATGGCAAAATGTTTCATGCTCGTATTTCCACGGTCATACGGAAGAGATTCGATGATGGAATAGCGGGGTCCGCAGTGCGTACAATTGGTAAACGGATAACCGAAGCGGCGGTTCGCCGGATCTCGGATTTCGGCAGAGCAAACCGGACAAATCACCAGATCAGGCAGAAGAACCGGTTCCGTCGCACCGTCGCAGGAACTTTCCAGAATCTCCATGCCGGATAAACCGGACGGCTCCAGCCAACAGGGCTCCATGCTATAAATGGACGCCAGGGGCGGCTTTTCCGTTTCCAGTCGTTCAACGAAAGCCAGGAGGCAATTCCGCGGACCTTCTACCTCAATCGCCACACCACCGGGATCATTCCTGATCCAGCCGGATAGTCCTTCTTCACAAGCAAGACGGTACGCGAAAGGACGAAATCCCACCCCTTGTACAGTCCCCGTCAGGGAAAGCTGAAGCCTGCATACCGTCTCCATGCCGAATCACAATCAATGATGGTGATGTCCATCCCCCGCATAACCGCGTGTACGAAGGTGCCGAAGAACATCGCACCAGGTATCCATGCCGTCGCCCGTCCTTGCCGACACTTCCAGGATATCCGCATGGTGGGCAATCCGATTCAGGTTAGCCAGAGCTGCCGTCCGGTCAAATCCCGCCGGTCCCGCGAGATCAGTCTTGGTAATAACAACGATGTCCGCCATATGGAACATGGGAGGATATTTCAATGGCTTATCCTCACCCTCCGTCGTAGATAACAAAACCGCACGGGCATGTTCGCCGAGATCGAAATCCGCCGGACAAACGAGATTGCCGACGTTCTCGATAATCAATATATCCAAGGAGTCCAGATCCATTTGACGTGCCGCACGGGCCACCATGGACGCATCCAGGTGACACATGGTTCCCGTCGTAATCTGCACCACGGGAATCCCGGCTTCGCGCAGGCGGACGGCATCGTTGTCCGTCGCCAGATCCCCGACGATCATACCCACTTCCGCTCCTTGCGCCTTCAAGCGCCGGGCCGTTTCCGCCAGCAGAGTCGTCTTGCCCGAACCGGGAGACGACAGGACATTCAGCACCCAGACATTCTTTGCCTCGAAATATCCGCGGTTACGTTCCGCCACCCGCGCATTTTCATCCAAAATGGGCATGTGGACATCCTCCGCATGGGTATGTCCCTCCTCATGGGAGTGACCGTGTTCCCGGGGCTCGACAGGGCAACCGTCAATTCTAACGTCTCCTCCGTGATCGCATCCGCATTCCTTGCACATAATTTCTTAGATCCATTCTACTGTTTTGAGTTCCAATTCACGCCCCCGGAGGATCACCATGCTGGGTTCTCCGCAACCGGGACACACATAGCCGTTGCCGGCAAATTCGAAATCGCTGCCGCAAGTACTGCACCGGCAGCAAGCCTCTACCCACTCCACTTCCAGGGAAGCGCCCTCCGCCATCGTACCGTACGACAAGGCACGGAAGGCATTTTCCAATGCTTCCGGAACAACGCTGCTAAGCGATCCGACCGTCAGTACCATCCGCGTGATGCGGCACCCTCCCTTGCCCACCGCAATCTCACGGGCCATGGACAAAGCTCCGGCCACAATCCCCGCCTCATGCATGAGCACCCTCCTCCCCACATTGCTGCAATATGGCGGCAATTCTCTCCCTGGCCAAACGAGCGGCGGCTTCCAGCGCGGCACGAACAGGCGGACTCATCGGCCGGGCAAATCCGGCATCCTCCGCCTCGATACCGACCATTTCCATAAACGGAGGTAGCGTCCCCCGCAACTGGGCAGCCCCCAGCACCTCATGAAGCCCCAGTTCGTGCGGTGACAATGTCCGCGAAAAAAAACCCGGCAATTCTTCACGCATCCTGTGCAAAACAGAGCCTGGAGCAGCCCCTGTCTTCATTGCATCCAGGAACAAGACGCCACGGGCATCCTCAATCAGAGGAAGCAGGGACATCGCCATTGTACCGCCATCCTCAAAAACGACGGATTCCGGCCATCTCCCCCCATCGCGCACCAAGTGCAGAAGCTCAATACCCGCCCCATCGTCCCCCATCACGGGATTCCCGAGCCCAAGGACAAGAAGGCGGCAAGGATCGCGACCGGAAGCACAGGCATCCGCGGCAAACGTCTGGAAAAAATTATTCATCGTGGAACCGTACTCCGCGGCGAACCCAGCGGCCGCCGCTGAACATGGAAGAAATCGTTCCGTCGCGATCCACATTACCTGCAAGAATACTCAGGTAAACGTGTATCGTAGCAAACAGCAGGAAGCACCACATGCCGATCAAGTGAAGCAGACGGACATTGGCAACCCCGATCCAATCGTTCAACGGCATGAACCAACTATAAAACCAATGCGTCGGCTGGTACAAGGCATACAGGGCAAAGCCCGTTACCACCATGAAGGTAAACAGACCGTAAACGCCCGTGTACGTCCACTGCTGGAGAGGATTGTGACCGATGTAACGGGGACCGTCGAAACTGCGTGCGAAAAAATAATCCAGCGCGGTTTGATAAAGGTCGACCCAGCGCTGACGCGACACCGGAAACAAAGAAGCAAAAGTCTGGTACTTGTTGGAGGCAAAAAAGAAGAGGCTAAACCGCAAAATCAACACCGCCACCAAAATCCAGGCCACGGCATAATGAATGAAACGCACGTCTCCAAACTCAAACCGGCTCGTCAATTCGCCGCGTATCAGAAACCACCCTTCCGCAATACAAATACCGGTAGCCGCCAACGTCAGCACACTCGCTACCCACATCCAGTGGAGAACGCGGAGGGGCCAGTCCCACAAGGGGAAATAACGGAAATCCGTACGAGCATCACGGATGCTCTTCACCAACCGGTTGGCAATCATGGGGATCGCACCCCGGAATTCCCACGCCCCGCCGTTCCGGCGCGTCGCAAGGGCGACGGCCCGGTAGCCTTGGTGGGCATAGGCATGCATCGCTTTTTCCATCTGCATGCATGTTTCGCGCGATACACCGCACATACGCATCAAAAACGACAAATCGCCACGGGCTACTTCCAGTTCCTCCCCTCCGCCCTCCGGCTTGATCAGGGCCGTACTATACGGCCTTGTCCGGCCGGGAGCGATCCAAGATCCCTCCTTTTGGCTAAAGCCGATGCTTCCTGTTTCCTCGACTGCCGCACGCACCAGCGCGGCATCGCCCGGATCGTCACCGCCATTGCAGGAAGCAGCGGCAGCCATCCTCAGGAGTTCCTGCGCCGTTGTCGAACCGGAAGGGAGCGGGTCGCGCACCATCACACCGACATCCCCTATTTCTACACGCGTCTTCATGGATCCTGATGAGTTGAAATGGCATTCCCCCGTTCATCGAAAAGGTGTACCGCACACGACTGACACGGATCGTAACTATGGACAGTTCTCAACGCTTCCAAGGGCTGCGAAGGATTCACCAGAGGGTGCCTGCCGCTATGACCCAGGGAATACTCATACGGTCCCATCTGCCCCTCGGGATCTCGGCCGGAACTATTCCAGGTACTGGGAACCACACACTGGTAATTAGTCACTGTCTTGTTTTCGATATGGACCCAGTGACTCAGACTGCCGCGTGGGGCTTCCACCCACCCGACGCCTTTGCACTTTCTCGGCCAGGAATCCGGCTCCCATTTTTCCTGATTGAAGGTCGTCGTATCCCCCGCCTTGATACGGGCGACGAATTCATCGAATTGCGCCACCATCTTGTCCACCGTAATCATGGCGTCCAACGCACGTCCATATGTCCGCCCCATCGTGGAATTGAGCAGACCGTTGTCATGAGGCAGCCCCAATTGGTCGAACATGGCATGAACCCTCTCGACAATATTGGGAACTCCCTGGGCATACCCCAGCATCATGCGGGCATTCGGTCCCGTCGCCATGGCAAAACCATCGTAACGGGGAGCCTTTGTCCATGTGTATTTCTGACGGTCCGAGAGCCATTCGTACGGAGGCGTGGGCCCCGTGTACTTCGGATTGGTTTCACCGGAGTATGGATCCAGGCCGACATTATCGCCTTGGGTGTAGGTGTACCACCCGCTGGAAATGAACTCGGCAATCTTGTCCTGGTCGAAATCGATGACATTTTTGTAATCTCCACGGAGGAGAACACCAGGCTTGATCAAGCCGTCTCCCTTCGGTTTCCCGGAACAGGACGAAGCGGGATCACCCGTACAGAACACATTCGGGTTGGAAGCTCCAATATGGAAGTAATCCTTGTAAAACGATCCGATCGCCATCACGTCGGGATAATACACCTTATGGATGAAATCGTGGCTCAGATCAATCAACTGCTTAACCAGGCTGATGGCATACTGGTTGACCGTTTGGTAATTGTCCATGTTAATAGCACAGGCCATACCACCGACCAGAAAATTCGGATGAGGGTTCTTGCCTCCGAAAATCGTATGAATTTTGATCATGTCCCGCTGCCAGGTCAGAGCCTGCAGATAGTGCCCCACGGCCATTAGATTGGCTTCCGGCGGCAATTTGTAGGCGGGATGCCCCCAATAACCATTTGTAAAAATCGAATACTGTCCGTAGGCGATCGATTCCTTAAGCTTCTTCTGAACGCCGGCAAAATACTCCACAGACGACATCGGCCAGTCGGACAACTTCTGCGCCAGTTTCGCCGCCTCGGCCGGATCAGCCTTCAAGGCGGAGACAACATCCACCCAGTCCAACGCATGGAGCTGGTAGAAATGGATCACATGGTCCTGGATACCGAGAGCGCCATTCACCAGATCCCGGATCAAGCGGGCCTGGACGGGTACCTTGTAATCCAAGGCATCTTCCACAGCTAATATCGACGCCACGGCGTGAGAACCCGTACATACGCCGCAAATGCGCTCCACAAACGCCCACACGTCTCGGGGATCGCGATTGCAGGCGATGGTTTCAATACCGCGGTACTGCGTCGTGGACACCCAGGCGTCCTTGATCACACCGTCGGCAGCCTCCAATTCCAGGCGCAAATGACCTTCGATGCGGGTCACCGGGTCAACGACAACTCTGCGGGAGGGCTCGACGTTCTCGGAAGTCTTGGAATTCATCGTTTTGTAGTAATCTGGTTAGTTGTTTCCATCCGTTTTTTCCTTCCAGGGAGAGCTGTCGCAACAGGGAGAATCTGCATGCCGCGGTTCATCGTCTTCCCCATAATCCCGAGCTCCGGGTTCATCTCCGTAGGCAGGCAGAGAAACCCGCGTTTCTTCCTTCAAATACTGGCGTTTGTAGTGAATCGCCGTTCCGGCCACATGGGCGGCAATGGCCGCACCGGCGGCAGCCATGGCCGCAACACCTACCTTGTTGGCATTCGCCTCAATCCCGAATCCATGAACATCGGGCAATTCCGTGTAGAATGGCGACATGCGATCGAAAAAATACAATTCCGTACAACCGATGCAGGGATGTCCCGCCTGGATCGGAAACGTGACATTGCCGTTCCACCGGACGATGGGACAAGGTGAAAACGTATTGGGTCCCTTGCAGCCCATCTTGTACAGGCAGAATCCTTGGCGGGCATTCTCATCGTCGAACGACTGGACAAACTGTCCCGCATCGAAATGGGCGCGGCGCGGGCAATTGTTGTGAATCCTCTGTCCATAGCCCATCAACGGCCTTCCCAGCCCATCGCAAGGAGGAGCTTGCCCCATCGTTAAAATGTACATGATCACAGCCGTAATCACATCTCCGATCGGAGGACAACCCGGTACATTGATAACGGGTACATCGGTCAAGACATCACGGACGCCAACTGCTCCCGTCGGATTCGGACGAGCTGCTTGCACGGATCCGAAAAAAGCACAGGCTCCGACAGCCAGCACGTAGGAGGCATTCTTGGCCGCACGGCGCAAAACCGCTTCAGTCGTTTCACCGCCGATCGTACAATATACGCCACCGTCCTTCATCGGAATGGAACCGTTGACTACGAGAATATGCGGTTCCTTCAGGGCGTCCTCCAAAGCCTTGTTGGCGGCTGTCCCGGAAGGAGCCATCAAGAGTTCCACATACGGCATTGACACCACAGACAATACCAGATTGCCGATTTCTTCATTGTAACTGCGTATTGTACTTTCCAAACATCCCGTACATTCCTGCAACTGAAGCCATACGACGACGGGACGTTTCAGATCGGCAATCTTCCGGGCAATTTCCTCCGCCCGGGTTTCTCCGCCAAAAGCAGAAGCAATCCCCATCAATCCAGCCAATTTCAGGCACCATGAATTAAACTGGCGTCGCGAAATGCCTCGTCTTTCCATGACTTCACCCAAAGTTTCCCCAGGCTTCCATGGCATGGGTTCCAACTCCGGCACTTCCGAGTCAAGGCCGGGCTTTTGCTGAGTATTCGGTTCCATAAGCTCCAAAGGAATCTGATTCCAAATGCCGTACTCCCGTTCAATCAAAAAAACTATTTTCGACAGATTCTTCTTGGGATTGGTTTGCCGAAATCAAAGGATCTTACAGCGTCCGCCAACCATTCCGGCACGGCTCGCCGGAAAACAAGAAGGACCCGGGAATCATCCTCACTTGGTAGGCATCACCACCAGCCTGCAAATCGTAATAGCCGCGGCATTGTCGATCGGCATTTCCTTGCAGGTATGTTCACTGCCCCAGGAGTCGGAAAAATAAATAACCTTTTTCTCCATATCGTAGCCGGTAATCAGGCGCATATGGCCTCCACGCGTCTGGCTGATCCGCATCGGTTCCGGGACAAGTCCCAACTGAACGGACCAGAACACCGGGATTCCGGCATCAACGTATTGTTTGATAGGCTTGATCCACCGCTCCATCTGTTGTTCGGAAGAACATCGAGCCTGTTTCAACACTTCGGCATCGCCCTTTTCCCAGATCGAGACCACATCCTTGGATTCGAATTTAGGTTTGTCGAGTTTGCGGGCGGCACGGTTGTACTCCTTGATCAGACGGAGATAGTCCTTGTACTCAAGAAGAGAATCGATATCGCGCACCCGGATCTGGAAACGGCTTCCGATTTTCTTGAGGGCTTCCACCATCTTCGAAACCGACGTTCCGCCATCTCCGGAAGCGTCTGCAATAGAAGCCAGCTGGTGCTGGTCGATGTAATCCATCCCGTAATAAGAAAAAATACGCGCTGCCGTTGCCACGACGCAATACCCCTTTTGCCCCTGGTCCACCATGGGAATCCCCTCAATAACCGCTCCCTGGGTTCCGATTTTTTTCACATGGCTTTTCAGACTGTCCTTGACCGCCCGTTCCCCGGAAGAGCCGCGCATAAGAGTCTGTTCGTCGGCACCCAATTTCAGACGGACAAATTCGGGTTCGAACTTGCTTCCCTTCCCTGTCGAGCTGGCCTCAAGAATGGCCGTGCCCTTGTCCCACTTCCATTCGGAACCCTTGATTCTGACGGCACTTTCCTTGCGGGAAGGCTTGTAGGGCCGAGCTTTCTGCTCCGTCATCCCGTCCAGAGCCGCCACGGAGGCATCCACCAGCGCCTCAAATTCCTTTTCCGCGATCTCCCCATTATCCCCCTTATTGTACAGCATCGCCTGAACATGGGACAACTTGCCCTTCTCCACGGAGATCAGTGTTTCTCCCAGTTTGATCGAACCGACAGTAAATCGGGGCCGGGCAATACGAAGCGTCGTCTTTCCCTGATCCACCCATTCCCCCCGTTCGTTTTTGAGATATTTACCGGCAAATTCTTTCAACGGCATGTCCCACAAGGCTCCGGATTTCAAATCCTCGGACCAGTCGCCGCCGGCCCAGGCCGACAAAATACTACCGCAACAGAAAAGGATAGAAAGAATCTGCTTCACAACCCATATCAATAACCGATCCCAACCGTCCGGGTAAAGTCCATTATCCATATTTATAAATTTTTCAACATTCTCCCTTCCTTTATTGTCATAATCCCCATGTAACAAAGGTGGCATGCGGTCATTCCCATGGCGTACCCGCTCCATCCAAATATATTCAATTATGCTCAACAACCTTACCACTAAATTTCAGGAAGCATTGATGCAGGCTCAGCGTTCCGCCGCTCAGGCGGGCCGTCCCGAAATCAATTCGCTTGATGTCCTCTGCTCCTTGCTGGAACAGGACGGAGGCATCCTTTCACCTATCCTCCGGAAAGCTGCCTGCGATCCGGGACTTCTTCTCCAAGCCGCAAAAAAGGAATTGGAACGCGAACCGTCCCAAAAAGGAAGCACGACCCAGCCCCAGATCGGGCAGGATCTCGCCGGCGTTCTCCAAGCAGCCGACAAGGAACGCGAAGCCCTCAAAGACGACTACCTGAGTGTCGAACATTTTATGCTCGGCGTTCTGGAAACGAATTCCAAAGCTTCCGCTCTCGTCAAAACCTTCGGTCTGGACAAAAACAATTACATGACCGCCATGAAGGAAGTCCGCGGCAACCAGCGCGTTACCGACGACAACCCTGAAGGCAAATATCAGACGCTGGAAAAATACGGAACCGACCTGACGGCTCGCGCCCGCGCCGGAAAAATCGACCCGGTAATCGGCCGCGACGAAGAAATCCGCCGTGTCCTGCAAATCCTGTCCCGACGTACCAAGAACAACCCCGTTCTCATCGGCGAACCGGGCGTCGGCAAAACCGCCATCGCCGAAGGCCTCGCCCGGCGTATCGTCAACGGCGACGTGCCGGAGAGCATGAAGAACAAGCGCATCGTCTCACTCAGCATCGGCTCCATGCTGGCCGGTGCCAAATACCGGGGCGAATTCGAAGAACGTCTCAAAGCATTCCTCAAAGAAGTAACGGATTCCAATGGAGAAATCATTCTCTTCATTGACGAACTCCATACCATCGTCGGCGCCGGAGCCAGCGAAGGAGCCGTCGACGCCTCCAACCTGCTCAAGCCGGCTCTTGCCCGTGGAGAACTCCGCACCATCGGAGCTACCACTCTGGACGAATACCGCAAGTACATCGAAAAAGATCCGGCCCTCGAACGCCGCTTCCAACCCGTCCTCGTCGGAGAACCCAGCGTGGAAGATACCATCGCCATCCTGCGCGGGTTGAAAGAACGCTACGAAGTCCACCACGGTGTCCACATCACGGACTCGGCACTCGTCGCCGCTGCCACATTGTCCGACCGCTACATTTCCGACCGCTTCCTGCCTGACAAAGCCGTCGACCTCGTCGATGAAGCCGCTGCCCGCCTGAAAATCGAACTCGACTCCATGCCCTCGGAAATCGACCAGATCGAACGCGAATCCATGCAGCTTGAAATGGAACGCCAGGCCCTAGTCAAGGAAAAGGACGCCGACAGCAAGGCGCGCCTCGAAAAAATCGTCAAGGAACTGGCCGACCTCAAGGAAAAATCCTCGTCCATGATCGCCAAATGGAAGAATGAAAAAGCAGTCATCGACGCTGTCCGCAAAGAACAGGAACGGATCGACCAACTGCGTACCGACGCCGAACAGGCCAAACGCCTGGGCGACCTCGGCAAAGCATCCCAGATTACTTACGGCGACATCCCCGAAGCGGAAAAAAACCTCAAGGAAGCCCAGCAACACCTGAGCGAACTCCAACAACAGGATGGAGGCGGACTTCTTAAGGAGGAAGTCACCGAAATGGACATCGCCAAGGTCGTTTCCAGCTGGACGGGCATCCCCGCCGCACGCATGCAGGAGGGAGAACGTGAAAAACTCGTCCACATGGAAGAACGCATCGGCAAACGCGTCATCGGCCAGCAGAAAGCCGTCAAGGCAGTCGCTGATGCCGTCCGCCGTGCGCGAGCAGGCTTGCAGGATGAAAACCGCCCGATCGGTTCATTCCTCTTCCTCGGTCCGACCGGGGTTGGCAAAACCGAACTCAGCAAGGCTCTGGCGGAATTCCTCTTCGACAACGAAGGGGCCATGATCCGTATCGACATGTCGGAATATATGGAAAAGCACTCAGTCGCCCGCCTGATCGGAGCACCTCCCGGATACGTCGGCTACGATGAAGGCGGACAGCTCTCGGAAGCCGTTCGGCGCAAGCCGTACTGCGTCGTCCTCTTCGACGAAATCGAAAAGGCCCACCCGGACGTTTTCAATGTCCTGCTCCAAGTGCTTGACGACGGACGCATCACCGACGGACAGGGCCGCACGGTCGATTTCCGAAACACGGTCATCATCATGACGTCCAACATCGGCAGCCAATTCATCCTCAATGAATCCAATGCAGAGCAACGCGAAGCAAAGGCCATGGAAACCCTGCGCTCGCACTTCAGGCCCGAGTTCCTCAACCGCATCGACGAAATCATCATCTTCGACCGTCTCACTGCCGAAGAACTCAAAGGCATTGTCGACATCCAGCTTGAACGTGTCCGCAAACGCCTCGAAGCCAAGGGAATGTTCCTGAAAATGACGCCGGAAGCAACCGCCCTCGTCGCCGACCACGGTTTCGACCCCGTCTATGGGGCCCGGCCTCTCAAGAGAGCTATTCAGCAAGACATCCTCGATCCCCTCAGCCTTCAGTTGCTGGAAGGGAAATTCCCCGAAGGCTCCGTCATCACCGTTCACGTCAAAAACGGCAGACTCGTCTTCGAAAGCGAAGAGAAATAGCCTCCCGTTTATCAAGCCCACATCCAGGCCCGCCCCGTCGTACCGGGACGGGCCTGTTTCAGTTCCTGCGAATACACTGCCGGATTCCCGCCATGTCTTGAGAAAACTGATAGATACGATTCCGACGACTCGGAATCCGCTTGCGTTCCCGGCAGAAAAAACGCATAGGGTATGCACATGCAACAGGATTCGACCGTACAGCCCCCCCAGTCAGGAGCCCGGCGCGTCGCCTGGGTGGACATCGCACGCGTCTATGCCGCGATCATCATCATTGCCAACCACCTCAACCTGTTCTCTCCGGATCTTTACCGAACCCTGTGGGCGCAATTCCTTTTTGCCAGAACTCCGTTTTTCTTAATTCTTGCCGCTTATTTTGTCGGAAGAGGAGCATTCGGAACATTTCGGCTCAACCAATTGTTCCTGATCAAGCGGGCAAGGTTTCTGTTCTATCCCTACCTTCTCTGGTGTACGGCGGCCTTGGTACTGACGGGAACGTCTCCCCATACTCCCCATGTCGAAACTTTCGCCCCTTTTTTTGCCTGGCTGCACGGAGGATCCCTTCCCTGGACGGATGCCTTCAAAGCACTCGCCAAATGTTACGGATTGGGTGGTCACCCCGTGGATGCTCCGCTATGGTTTTTGAGGGACATCATTCTTTTCACGTTTATTGCCCCGCTGCTCATGCGACTGGGAAAGTACGTGCTGCCTGTCGGCCTTGTCCTCCTTTCCTTCAATTTCTTTGCCCAGGGAGATCTGGGGCATGACTGGCCGACACCCGACAGTCTGGGATTCTTCTGCTTGGGCTTGTTCCTGTCCCGGCATTCACTGGACGAACTCCACGCCATCATCCGCCCGGTAGCGGCGTTCTTCGCGGCAGTATTGATTCCCCTGACAGTATGGCTGATCCTGAACCGCGACCAACATTCCATCATTTTGGTCATGATCGGTCTCGTCAGTCTCATTTCCGTCGCCATGCTGACGGAAGACCATTTCCCGCGCATCGGGAAATGGCTGGCGCAACTGGCTCCTGCCGGATTCCTCGTTTTCGGAGCCCACCATATTATCATCATCCTGCTTCAGGACAGCGGATGGATTTCCTGTAAAGGATGGCTTTGGGACGTTACCTGGCTAGTCCTCGTTCCCGCGATCTATGCAATAATATGCGCCGTATTCTTCCTGATCAGGAAGTATGCTCCCGCCCTTTTGCCTTATGTGGCAGGCTATCGCGTCAAACCCGCACAGAGAGCCTGACGCGGCAGAAATTTCCTCACAGATGCGGGTCGAATTCCCGCACGGCCTCGAAAAACGCCCGTATATTCTCCCAGGATGTCGAAGGAGGAATATCACATCCTGAAGAAATCATGAAATTGGGCCACTTCGCGCATTTTCCCAGCAAGGCAACCGTGGTTGCCCGAATAGATTCCGGCGTTCCTTCACGGAATTGTCCGGACGGATCCACGTTCCCCATGGCAAGAACATGCGGAGGGACCTGGGGCATGACGTCCGCCATGTCCACGGCATTGCCGAAGTGCAGGGCGGCGGCACCCGTTCCGGCAATGGAGTCAACCATGTGCACGGCACTGCCTCCGCAATTATGGTAGATCACAATAAAGTCGTCGTCCTGGACACGTTCCACAATGTGTTTGACGTACCGGGATGAGAATTCATCTCCGAACTCGGGGGAAAGGAGGCCGGCCATCGGCTCCGCCATCACAACACCGTCGGCTCCGGCCCGCTTGAATGCCAGAGCGTACTCTTCCAAAAAGGAGGTCGTTTTGTCTAGCAAGGCATGTACGGTTTCGGGAGATTCATAGCAGGCCATCATGATGCCGGTAATATCCATCAGACGTCCGGCCAAAGAGAACGGGCCAATCATGCCGGCAAACACGGGACGGTCCCGAATCAATTCGACGGCTTGCGAAACGGCGTCGACATAAAGCCCGGATCGCCCGGTACCAACGGCAGGTATGACCAGCCGCTCTACTTCCTCAGGCGTTGAAACGAGGCTCCCGACAATAGTCGGAACTTCGTCGTCGGATACATGGACGGTTCCGCCAAAGCATTCCGCTTCCACGGACAAATCCATCAAGCTGACGGCTGCTACGGAATCCACTTGCCGAGCAACCGTTTCCATGGCACGGGCCTGCAAGCTACTGTCGGAAATCAGTTCCTTGACGGTAATCCCCATCAGGGAGACTGCAGGGAACGAAAGAATGGGCATGGCCCTGCATTCGGAGGAGGCGATACAATCCGCCACCCATTGTTTCATTTTTCTATTCATATCGATTCAGGTTTAATTGAATGCCTCTCTTGGGGAGGCGGCGTTTGTAACAATCTTTTTTCCGGCAAATAGCGCACCCGTACGGCATTTTGACCAGTCCATGCCCCAATCCTACGACAGAACTCACGGATTTAATCGGCACCATGAGACAGGACTCCGTCAGGGACACGCCGCAAAAAGCGTCGGGAAGCAGAGAAAACAGCATTTTCTGCTCCATTACGTCCCAGCCGCAATAACCGGGACTGTACGAATTGGAAATATGCAGTCCTTCCCGGGCACAAATGGTTTCCAGAGCGTCCAGAGCCCGTGCAGCAACGGCTTCCACAATGGCAGATCCCAGGGAATCCGCAACCAAAAGCCTGACCATGTCTCCGGAACATTCCACATCGTGCCGCCAGGCATCGTAAGCGGACCCTGCCGTTGCCACCAAAAGGAAGAAGTCTTCACTTCCGCGAAGGCAGTGCATAATGATCCGGTCCGGATGGAATTCTTTATCTTCCAAACGAAGCGTACGGCCATCTACAATATCTCCCTCAACAGTTCTAAACCCGAACGACGGCGCACAAATGGAGGCCAGCTCCCGCTTCATGTCATCCAGTATGACCAGAATCCTGGGATCAGCCTCATGGTCGCCATATCCCATGTAACGGCAGACTTCAATGTCCGGAACGGACAGGGAGACAAAATCCACGGGAACTGTCTCCAGCATAGGCGGAAGGGAGGTCTTCATGGCCGGAGAGAAAAGGGCATTTTATGCACTCTGGACAAGAGAACGTGCCAGAGACACGGCGGCATTGGCATTCGGGCTGAAACCGTCCGCACCAATGGTACGGGCAAATTCCTCCGTCACCGGAGCCCCACCAATCATGATCTTGATGGAATTACGCAGGCCCTCCGCTTCCAGTGCCGCCACAACTTCCTGCATGTAGGGCATGGTTGTCGTCAGCAGGGCAGACATACCGAGGATATCCGCCTTGTGTTCGCGGACGGCAGCGACAAACTGTTCACTGCTCACGTTCGTGCCGAGGTTGACAATCTCAAACCCGCATCCTTCCAACATGGAAGCCACCAGGTTCTTTCCGATGTCGTGCAAGTCCCCCTTAACGGTACCGACAATAATGCGACCGGCCTGGATAGACTCATCTTCTTTCAGGAGAGGTTTCAAAAATTCAAGGCATTTCTTCATCGCTTGTGCGGCCATCAGGAGTTCCGGGACAAAGGCTTTCCCTTGTTCAAACCGCCTCCCTACTTCCTCCATGGCCCTTATCATATGGTCGTGGATGATATCTCCGGGGGCCGCACCGGAGGTAACGGCGGCACGGGTCGCGTCCAGCGCCGGAAGAGGTTTGCCGCAGAGGATGGATTCATACAGGGTATCCGTATCAGACATAATGTGATGATGGTTGGTTAGAATTTTAGTGAACTTGCTCCAGGGAACGTACCGCCTCGAACATTGCAAGAATGTTTTCAATGGGCGTATCTGCCTGAATATTGTGAGCCGGTGCAAGAATGTAGCCGCCGCCTTTCGCCAGAATGGCAATCCGGCGGAGAACCTCTTCCTTCACCTGGGTCGTCGTGCCATGCGGCAGGAGTTCCTGAACACAAATCCCTCCGAAGAAAACCAGGCGATCGCCATAGGTCTCCTTCAACCACACGGGATCCATCCCGGCGGCAAGTGGCTGGATGGGATTCAGGATGTCGAGCCCCGCCTCAATGAAGCGCGGAATGAACGGCAAAATGGATCCGCAACTATGCCAGGCAATTTTCACATCCGGCTTCACTTTCTTGAATTCGGCGAACATAGTTCGAATACGAGGGAAGAAATATCGATCAAACATCTCGACACTAATCATCGGCCCATTCTGGGAACCGATATCGTCACCGCACCAAATAACATCCGCGCCCAAGGCTGCCAGGGTACACCCTACCCGAATATGAAATGCAGCTACCTTGTCGAACAAGGCATCCACCCAGGGTTCTTCCATTGCCATACCCATGAACAGTTTTTCCAATCCGACCAGATACCAGGATGTTTCGAAGATCGAGCATTCCAAGTCTCCGATAATTCCGTAGTCCTTTCCGTATTTTTCAATAGCTTCCTGCGCCAGCCGAAAGCGTCCCGGGGCATCCGGATCGGGAAAGGGAAAGGCCTCGACATCCTCCACGGTTTCTACGTGGGCAAGAGGATGAAGCTCGAAATCGTCGTATAATCCATGATTGCGCATGCCGATTCCCCATTCATTCACCATGAGTCCGTCATCCAGCGTACGCGTCGGAGCCGTATCCGGAGCGCAGGAGGCCACGCAGACACAGTCGCTTCCCAGTCTCAGCATCAGATCCATCCATGAAATACGGTTGGAACTCATGGGCGAATCAATAGGAGCCTCTACCGCCATGCCGAAATAACTTCCCAGTTTGTCCGCCAACTGAGGAACAATGCTGCAAAACACGGGCGGACGGTCGGTCTCCCGGAAATTGATAGCATGGATGAGTCTTGCCTTGGAATTCATATATGTTTCTTATGTTGAGATGTTCCGTTATTTCATTTCCGCACCGGATATTATGAACTCCGACCGGATAGTATCGCCCTTCTTCAGGGGCCGTCGTTCTCCGCTGTAGTGAGTTGCGAAAAAGTGGTCCGCTCCGCCGGTATTAAACCCGGCCATCAACACGCGCACTCCCTCCGGCAACACCCAGGCTCTCAAAGCCTGGGGAGCAGTATCGGATGCGGGGCGAAAAGCGAAGCAACGGCCTTGTTCATTCTTCATCAAGACACGGCGGATATTCATTTTCGTTGCGATAAAGTCATTGCAACCCAACGCATTGGCATCATCTTTCCAAGCATGCCGAGGCTCTTTGCCAGGTTCTTCAACCCATTCTCGTACGACCGGTAAAGCCTGTGCAGTTCCACGAGGACGACCAATCTGGTCCTCGGGATACCAGGACCAATGGGCTTTGCGATCCCACTCCATCCTGTCGAACTCCCGGGGAAGCGTCCAGACAAGCCCCCATTGACGCGGATTGACGTCTTGATTGACAGTTACAGCATAGCGGACGAGCATGCTTCCTCCCTTCCGGGGAATAAATTCCAATTCCCCGCTTCCCCACGCACCGTCACCCGTCCAGCGCCTGCCGGCTCCCTTGTAGGAACCATCGCTCTTCCATGTCCAGACTTCCACGGGAGTATAAGGGTCAATCTGATTGGCCAACGTACTGCCCGCAGGGCCTGAAGAACCACCGGAATCATTGATATCCAGCACCATCGGAACCGGAAGAGGAACTTCAATACCATGGATTTTTACACCGTTGGACACCAGAGTCATCGAGGCAATCTTGCCGTCGGATGAAAGATTTTCCCTGTTTTCTCCACCGGGAATTGTAATGACTTCACGGGCTATTTCACGTCCGGACGGATCCTTGACAGACAAGGTCACTTCATCTCCTTTGCGAAAACCGGATCCCAGAGTTATTTCTCCCCGGGCATGAGGGGCGATATCCGCCCGGATTACTCCCGTTTTCCCCTTGCACGACCAAGTTATCCGGTTGTCCCGGAGGTTCAGGAAATTCTGACGGTTCTGGACATCGAGGCAAACCGGCTTTCCGGAATCGGCCCGAACGCCAAACACACGGAAAGGCGTGTAGGCCATACGCATGCCATGGTATTCCGGCTTGGCACGCCGCCAGCCATCGATGGGCCCCCAATGACCATAGCCGCAGAGGTTGCCGTCAGGAAGATGGAACACATCGTCAATGCCGCTCCACAGGGCGCCGCCCAGGCATCCCGGTTGGTCCCACATCAGATCCACCATGCGCTGGAGAGGACGGCTCCAATCCTCCCGGATTCCGGGGTCCGTCGCCAATTCACGGCGGTTGTAGCACTGAAGATGAGCGTATTCCCCAAACCAGACGGGACGGCCCGTTTTACTCCATTCGTCCGGATTATTCTCGGAGGGATAATGGTAGTTGGCAATATCGGCATGGCTACCGGCGTTGTTGTAGCCACCCCAGCATTGGTCATGGAAGACAAGGGGGCGTGACGATTCATAGCGTTTGGCCACTTCCAGCACTTTTTCCCATAAACAGCTCCACACGGACTCATTGCCCAGGGACCACATGATGATGGACGGATGGTGGCGGTTTGCCGCCATTTGATCCAGCGTCGGACGCAGAAGATAGGGAAGATAGTCGGGATTGCGATAATTCCAGCGTCTCCAGACAGGGCTTGCTCCATGCTGGATCCAGCAAACAGCCGACTCCGACTCGACAAAAAGCCCCAATTCATCGCATGCCTGAAGGAACTCTTCACTGGGCGGATAGTGAGACGTCCGCACTGTATTGACCCCGGCTGCCTTGTAAAGTTCAGCGTCTTTCCTGCACAGTTCGGGTGTCAGGCTCCTGCCACGCAGGGGATGAACTTCATGATGGTTGACGGCCAGCAATTTAACGGGCGAACCATTGACCAAAAGACGATTGCCGCTAACCGCCACCGTGCGGAGTCCAATTTTGCGTTCATAGCGGGAGAGAGGTTTGCCTTTCTCGCTTAAGGTACACACTAGCGTGTAAAGATAGGGAGTTTCCGATGTCCACAAATTCGCCTTTTTCACAGGAAGGGTGAATTCTACTCCCGTGGATTTGCCGGGAACAGCTTCCACCGGTATCTTCCAGGAAACGACTTCCCGACCATTCGCATCCTTGAGTGCGGCAGTCAGTACGACAGGACGGACTGAATCCCCGGCATTGGCGATATTCGCTTCGTAATGGAAGACAGCATCGGCACCATCAAGAGTCGTACGGCTATTATCAGAGGCCACATGTAAATCCGGCAAGGCAATCATGGCCACCTTGCGGAGAATTCCTCCCACCTGGTGAGCCGCATATTGGGAAATGCAGCCGACCGAGTCCGCAACGGATTCACTTTGCACCATGACCTCAACCACATTGTCCTCCCCAGGACGGACGGCATCCGTGACATCCAGTTCAAAGGGGACCATTCCGCCCTCGTGGCTTCCCACCTCACTGCCATTAACCACTACCCGGCAGACGGCATGCACGGCGTCGAAACGCATTTTCATTCGCCTTCCCTTCCAATCTGCAGGGACAGACACCGATTTACGGTAACGTGCAAATTGACCACGAGGCACGTCAAACCCTTGCATTTTCCACTCTCCGGGGACCTGGATGGGCTTGAATTCTCCCGTGTTGCCGGTCGATGAAAATTCCCATGTCCCATCCAACGATAGAATCGGAGTTGACGTACCTTCCACTGCTGTCGGACGTGGAGCCATTCCGGGCATAGGCATCACCAGCTTTTCCAACTCGTCTTGGGTCGGTTCCTTGAATTCCTTGTGTTCGCCCGGCTTCAACTTCCGACCGTCACGGGTCAAGATTTCCAATGTCTGGATAACGGCATTGGGACCGCTCATGGCATTAATGGTCAGAGTCAGGCGCCCTCCATACAGACGGGATGACGGAATGATCCATTGAGAGGAATGCGGCTGGCCCTTCTCCAGTTTCAATCCAGCTTCCAATTCGGTTCCGTTGGTATCCAGGGCAAGTTCCCTCGGTCCATCGCTCAAAAATGTAGCTTTAATCATGCAGTCCCGTCCGTCTTCGAGTCCTTCGAAATTGAACTCAAGAGGGTTTCCGAAAAAAATTTTCCTTTCCCCGTTCCATGGAGCAACGGCTCCGACCGGGCATTCATACGACTCGAAACGGCCCCAGGGAGCAGCCTCGGAAGCATTCGCCGCATCCAGACGAACCGATGTTTTCCAGGATTCACCGGATGCCGTCAGCACACCCAGCAGGAAGACAAAAAACATTGTCAATAGTTTTAGCGAAGATTTAGACATGGTTGAAATGGGATTGAATATCTCATAATATACATATTTATTTTTCCCAATGCGTTCATTTTTCTACTTTGTCGAATTATGAACATTTTTCTTCCAGACTTTCCCCTCCCATATGGGCTAGAGTACAGGCATGGATCCCGAAAACTCCCTTTTTGTCCACTGGAATAACTGCCCGATGCTAGCTCCATTTTCCCAATACCTCAGGGAAGTGGGCGTCTTGAAATTTTCCGGGATCTCCCCGCACTCCCTCGATATGCACTACAACGAAGGCATTGAACTGAACTATGTTGTCAAAGGAACCTACAAATGGGTCGTCGAAGGGAAACATTACCAATTGTATCCGGGCGAAGCCTTTATCACCTGTCCGTGGGAATACCACGGCAGCCCGGAGAAAATCCTGGATCGCGGTATTTTATCGTGGATGATCCTGAAGCCCGCAACTTTCTCACAGGACGGGAGGCTCTGCCTGGGCCATTGGTCGCGCATCAAAGCAGAGACCCAGATGGAAATAGGGCGCCTGTTGGCCGGCAATACCAACCCCGTCATTCCCAAAGGAAGCAATCTCATCGAACTTTTCCGGAAACTTCACCGGGAAATCAGCAATCAAGACATCGGATACGAGGAAAAAATCCATCTTCTACTTGATTCTCTGGTTATCCGGCTGGCGCGCATTCTGAAAACGCGAGAATCCTGTAAAGAACGGGACGACGATTTCGTCGCGCATTTGACCCGTATCCTAAAAGAAGATTTCAACCGGAAAATCAAGGTAGCCGATCTTGCCTATGCCTTCGGCATGAGTGCGACGTCATTCAACAACAAAGTCAAGACGCTCACAGGTTATTCTCCTGCCGATTACCTGATCGAACTCAAGCTTGACGCAGCTAAAGAACTTCTGATTGCCGACCGGCAAAACATCACCGGTATCGCCGCCGAATGCGGATTCTATTCCTCCCAGCACTTCGCAACCCTCTTCTCCAAACGAGTCGGTAAAACACCGTCCCAATTCCGAAAGAATGCGCGGGAGAAATAAATCCCAGGATAAGGAAGGGGGAGCAAAGCTATTCAACTTTACTCCCCCTTCTTTTTACTGTTAGGCAGGATCGTTATTTGTTTTTCAAAATCTGCCCGAGTACGTAGGGCAGGATGCCTCCGGCGCGGTAGTATTCCTTCTCAATCGGCGTATCGATCCGGACAACGACGGGAATATCCCGGGTCACGCCGCAAGCATTCACACGGAGTGTCACGGTCTGCCGTGGCTTGACGTCATTGCCAAGTCCGATGATGGAGAACTTCACATCCTTCAGACCGGCAATCCAGTCGTAATCCTTCTTGTCGGCAAAGACCAGCGGTAGAACTCCCATGCCAACAAGATTGGAGCGGTGGATACGTTCAAAGCTCTTGGCCACAACAGCCTTGACCCCCAGAAGATTGGTTCCCTTGGCAGCCCAGTCGCGGGATGACCCCATCCCGTAATCCTCGCCTCCGATAACGACGAGGGGGATACCTTCAGAGGCATAGACCATGGCGGCATCGTAAATGAAAGTCGGCTTCCCGCAACAGGAAGAAATATCCTTGTCCGGCGCCGGCACACAGCCACCGCCAAAATACAGCGTATACCCTCCCTCCACACCATCGACCATCAGGTTTTTGATCCGTACATTGGCAAAAGTTCCGCGCGTCATTACACGGTCATTGCCACGGCGGGAACCGTAGGAATTAAAGTCAGCCTTCGCAATACCCATAGCTTTCAGGTATTCCCCGGCCGGGCTGGTTTCACGGATGGCACCGGCAGGAGAAATGTGGTCGGTCGTCACGGAATCTCCGAAAATACCCAGAGGACGGGCATCCAGAATATCATTGATATCACGCATTTCTCCCGTGTAATTGTCGAAAAACGGCGGTTCCTGAATATAGGAAGAACCAGTCTTCCAAGCATAGACGGCTCCTCCGGGAGCAGGGACTCTTTCCCAACGGGGATTGGAAGAAGCCGTCAGGCTGTAACGCTTGCGGAACATATCCGGATTGAGAGATTTTGCCACGGCTTCTCCTATTTCGCCAGATGTAGGCCACAAGTCGCGCAGAAAGACGGGCTGACCGTCCGCAGCCATGCCGACGGGTTCCGTTTCAAAGTCGATGTCTATGCGCCCGGCCAGAGCAAAAGCCACAACCAACGGAGGAGACATCAAAAAATTGGCTCTCACGGACGCATGTACACGAGCCTCGAAGTTGCGATTACCGGAAAGCACGGAGGCCCCCACAATGTTATGGGAACGCACGGCATCTTCCACCTGGGCATTCAGAGGACCGGAGTTGCCGATGCAGGTTGTACAACCGTAGCCTACTGTCTGGAAACCGAGGGCATCCAGCGGTTTCTGCAGATCGTTGGCGGCGAAATAGTCTGAAGCTACGCGCGAACCTGGAGCCAAAGAGGTCTTGACGTAGGGAGGAACCTTGAGGCCTCTTTCCACGGCCTTCTTTGCCAGCAAGCCGGCTGCCAGCATCAACCCCGGATTGGACGTATTGGTACAGGATGTGATGGCAGCAATCAGGACACTGCCATCGCGAAGCTCCACATCCTTCTCGTATCCGTCCATATCTTCGGGGACACCGGCGGGAGCGTGCATGGAGACTTTGACCGAATCCACAGCATCCTTGCCATAGCCGCCTTCGGTCACCGAAGCTTTCAGCAGGGCTTCAAAACGCGGTTTGACCTGCGACAGTTCAATACGGTCCTGCGGTCGGCGAGGTCCGGAAACGGCCGGAACAACATCACCAAGGTTCAATTCCAAAACATCCGTGTAATCAATGTCGCCCAGACGCGGCATCCCCCAGAGGCTCTGGGCCTTGAAGTAGTTTTCGTACGTTTGGACGGCAGCTTCGCTGCGGCCGGTCTGGCGCAAGTAATCGGCACAACGTTCGTCAATTGGGAAAAAGCCCATGGTTGCTCCGTATTCCGGAGCCATATTCGCCACCGTCGCACGATCCGGCAAGGACAAGGAAGCAGCACCTTCACCGAAAAATTCGACAAACTTGCCTACCACGCCGTGCTTACGCAGTATCTGCGTCACGTGCAAAGCAAGGTCGGTAGCCGTTACCCCTTCGCGCAACGAACCCGTCATATGAACGCCGACCACTTCCGGAACAAGGAAGGTCACGGGCTGCCCCAGCATGCCGGCTTCCGCTTCAATGCCGCCAACGCCCCAGGCAACTACGCCGAGGCCGTTGATCATTGTCGTATGGGAATCCGTACCGACAAGCGTATCGGGGAAATAAACGCCATCCTTTTCCATCACTCCCTGAGCAAGGTGTTCCAGATTCACCTGATGAACAATCCCCACCGACGGAGGAACAACGGAAAACGTGTCGAACGCACCCTTGCCCCATTTCAGGAATTCGTAACGTTCGGCATTCCGGAAAAATTCCCTGTCGAGGTTCTTTTCCAGAGCCCCGTCGCAACCAGCCCAGTCCACCTGGACGGAATGATCGACGACGAGATCCACCGGGACGAGGGGTTCGATCACACCGGGATCCTTGCCCAGGCGTTCGACGGAGGAACGCATGGCCGCCAGGTCCACCAAAAGGGGAACTCCCGTAAAGTCCTGCAAGACAATTCGCGCCACGGTGAAAGGGATTTCATAGTCGCCCGGTGCCTTGGCATTCCAAGAAGCGAGATTGTCCACATCCTTTTCCGTCACTTTCAGCCCGTCGCAGTTGCGCAACAAGGATTCCAAAACAATGCGGATGGATACGGGCAAACGGTCCAGCCCGGCATAACCGGCTTCGGCCAGAGCAGGAAGAGAATAATAAATCCCCTCCGTTCCCAACCCTGTCGTAAAAGTACGAGTAGCGTTCACAATTGAAAAAAGTGGTTAGTCTTTCACGCTGCAACCCTTGCAGTCGCGCGGACTATACATGCGGTTCGCAAATACGCAAGAAATCAGTGCGTATCCATTGCGGAAACATGCATTGCAAATACCAAGATGCCGAAAGACATAGATTTGAAAGAATTCTGTTGCTTTGGGAAAGGCAATCGGATAACTAACAAACCAGCGCAGGAAACGGAAGACGGTGAAAATCCGTCGCGGACGCGCCGCTGTAACCGGTAGATTCCGGCATAACACTGTCCTCTTAGGGGATGGGAAGTTATGTTGGCTCGCAAATCGAAGACCGGAAGCCAGAAGACGACCTGCACACATACAGTATCGGCATCTCGCGAAAGGATGAACTACGGTTATAACCATTTTCCTTACCGGATTTTCCGGAGGAAAACTTGGTTGCAGTCTTTGTTTAAATCCGGATTCCGCCTCCTGCGGACGAGAGAGTGTTGTTACTGCGCCACATTTTCTTTCACCACATTATGAACAGCCCGGAGTTTTGCCAAATATTCTTCCCGCAGGCAAACTGCGTCCCTTACCCTGCCTGTCAGGCACCGGGCTGCTGGACATCTTCCAATGAATCAAAACCATTGGTAGTACGGAACGAGACACGGAAAGCAGGTTCATTCCCCGAGAGGATAAAACGAGTACCCTGAAGGCGAAGTAGGATACTTCAAATTGACTCCGAGGACTATAAGGATGGTTTGTCGCGCCATCCTGCCTGCTCTCCGTGTCTCAATTGTTCCGGAATTATATCGGAACCAAATCGGAAATCGAACTTATTTTTCTTCTGCATGGATTCATGCGGAAGAATTTTTTGAGAAGAAAACCTATCCGATCAATTTGTCAAATATTGAAATAGGCACCGACAATATACGTCCATCCCGAAAAACCCGCCGGGCCGGTATCTCTCCCCGAATGTGCATATTCCGCCATCGTCATGATTTTGAACCGGGAGGGATCCTCTGGCAAAAGATAAAAATTGAACCCCAGAGAGATTGCCTGGTAAGTATCGACATAAGAACCTCCCGTACGAGCCATAGCGGAGTAATGGGGATTCAGTTTCAAGGCATTTTTTCCCTTGGCCCACTGATAGCGGACAATTGCCTGGATATGATCCGTCAACATCCAGCCGGGAGTCAGGATGAAACCATAAATGTCTGAGGGGCACATGACCTCTCCATCCACCTTGCGCGACATAGGGTCGCTCGCCCACAAGACTTCAGTCATGATACTGAATGGGCCGCTCTTGCCCCGGTAATAAAGGGCAAAAATGTTTTGAGCCTTGGTACCGCTGTATTTGGCATGAAAATCATTCAAGGCATAATCGTTCATGTCGGAAAACGTATGCAACCAGTCCAAATAGACACGGCTTTCCTCCATTCCCCGCAACTTGACCTCATGGGACAATTGCACCTGGGTAAAAGCCGATTCCCAGTTTGTCCAGGCAAGACGCTCCCCCGTAAGAGTAGCGGACCAGGCAGCAACAATCCATCCGAACGGGTCTTTTCTGTTGTCATTGGAGACGATCAACCCATAGCTGTTATCTCCACGGACCGATTCTTCCGCGACAGCAATTTCCGGAACAAGATAATCGGCACTGCTTTCCCGGAATTCCATCATATGTGCAGGGAAATTTTTACCTACGGAAATTTTCACGCCTCTTGTTTTGTACTCCAGATGAAGATCGTAAAGATTGCCGGTCATACTTTTATGGTGATGCCAATACCCGTTGCTGTAATATCCAAACCCGTCCAAACCTCCGAGGTTCCAAATATTGACCAATTTCCAGTCGTGCAGGAATGTCATGTTCCATCCGGCCCTGAGACGCCGGACTTCGTCGTCATATCCGCTGGATCCGGGGTACAGCGACTCATGGGGATCTACCCATCCGCACTGATATTGCGCACGAAGGCTCAGATTAAATTCCTGAATCCAAGGGTTGGAGTCGTTTTTGTACAAACGCGCAGGCGTTTTTCTTGAACTGATCACCGATTCCAACGGGTTCAGGAACGATGATGAAGCGGCAGCCGAGGGAGTGTTTTCGGCCGACATACATTCGCCCGAGATCCCCAACATGGAAATCACAAGAATAGGTAGGAATAATTTCATCGTGGTTCCCCTGACTTTGATAAAATTCAAAATGATGCCCAGCCTGTCGAATGAAACCAGAAAAACAGCCGCTGCGCTGACTATACCTATACGTGTTTTGATAATCTTTCCGTATAAATTCATCGGAATAAGAGGATTGCAGGTGCTGCGAAGTATATTAGTTTACAAAACAAAATAATTCTACAACAAGCAAAATTTCCCCTTCCCGAAAGAAAAACGCCATCCCATCATGCACATCGCGTACAAAAGGCAGGGACAGGAAGCGGAAACTCGTTAGAACAGGTAACGCAATTCGATCGTACCGATGCAATGGATTCCCTTTTGAGTCGAGTATTCCTTCGTAACCCATTGATATCCGAAAAATCCTTCGAAGGATTTGTAGCGCATGCCTACCCCCAGGGAGGCATTGCCCACGACAGGGTATTTGGTCACATATTTTGGGAAGTTATGGAAGACGGGACCATCCAGAAAGGCATTGTAGGCCACGCCCTGGACCCCCAAGGCTGCGGTTCCGTAAACACTCCAGTCGGATATCGACCGTTCATTCCGAACAAAAGGCGAAGTCTGGAAATTAGCTCCGTTCAGGGAATATTCCGTAGGAGAATCATTGGGCAGATTATAGCCAAAGCGGTAGGCAGCCCCACCTCCGGCGCGAACATAAACGGTCCCGGCATCCACATTCCAATAGCCGTATCCATCCGTTGCAAATCCGGAGGGATGCTTGTATTCCAAACCGGAGATGCGGTAAAACCGCTTGAAATACATTTCAAATACAACTTCGGACGGAATCTGGTACTGCCAGCCGGGCCACTGATCCATCTCCCAGAAATGGTGAACCGTATACTGGGCATCGTCCGCCAGAGAACATTTGCCCGTAACGCCGATCTGGAATTCGAGAGAATTGGCTCTATCCTCGTTTTTGACCAGATTGCCGAACCCAAGGCCCAGATACCCGGCATAGGGATGTTCTCCATACAGGGGCATGTTGGACTTGTTCTCGGGAGTGAACATGAGCTGGGTCAGCGTCAGTGCCCATTGGTTTCTCAGAGCCGGCGTCCGATCCATACCGAAAGCCTGCCAGTCCCAGAAGCTGGAACCCGTCACCGGGGTACTTTCCGATAAATAGGCAAAACGGATACCGTTCGTGTAATTACAGTCGCTACCGACAAATAAATCGTTATCCAGCTGGATGCCGAAGGAAGCCCGTTCCTGAGGAGCCGATGCCGAAAGATCAAGACTTGATTGCCCAGGAAAAGCCGCAAAAGGGACAGAACCAGCTTGTGCCCGGCCTATCCAAATACACGCGGCAGCCAGAACACTCGTCAATAACATCAAGCGCATGCCTATACGCACTGACACGAAAGAGAACGCCTTTCAAGCGGCAAAATACCCGGTTCACCAGAAAACGTGTCATCGCATGTTTTGTAAAATTCCCTTTCCCCGGTGCGAAAAATGCCTTAGTTCTCGCAGTGTTCACCCCTTCCTTTTCCCGCCATGCTCATCGATACCCATTGCCACCTGGCTTCCCGCCAATTCGCTTCCGACCAGCGCCATGACTTGATCCGGAGAGCCGTCGAAAACGGAGTCCTTCACATGGTCACCCTCGGTTCCTGCCAGAAAGACTGGTCAGGAAGTATCGAATGGGCAAGGGAATTCCCGGATGCCGTTTCCGCTTGTCTGGGACTGCACCCTATGGATGTCATGGAAACCACCGACGACTGGCCGCTGCAACTGGAGGCCATGCTCGCCGATATCACCCCGGCCGCCATTGGAGAAACCGGTCTCGATTATTTCTACCCCGCTCCCAGGGAATGCAGCGAAACCGTCTACAAGACCCGCCAGCACGAATCCCTGGAATACCACTTCGAACTGGCTGCCCGACTGGGGATCAACATCGTCCTTCATACAAGAGACCGTGAAGGAGACTCCTCCTTCCGGAATGCCCTATCCATCGCAAAACAATACGCCGGGCGGGTCCGTCCCGTCTTCCACTGCTTTATCGGCACAATCAGCCATGCACGGCAGATTTTCGACCTCGTGGACGGTTTGATTTCTTTCACCGGGGTTGTGACCTTCAAAAACGCCGGACACCTTCCCGACGTAGCTGCCTGGTGCCCGCCGGAACGCCTGATGCTGGAGACAGATTCCCCCTATCTCAGCCCGGTACCGTTACGAGGAAAAAGAAATGAACCGTCCCATCTCGTCAAGACGGCCGAATTCATCGCCAAACTCAGGAATGTTTCCCTGCAACAACTCTCTGAAATCACAACAAATACGGCCATCAGCTTCTTCAATATCCCAGGATTGAAAAAAAAGTTATAAAAACGCGCTCGCGCCTTGAATTGTCCCCCGTCATTCTGATATGCAATCTGGCAGCATGAAAGCGCAGTTCATTATTCCGGCATTTTGCGCGGCTCTAGCCGTGTCCTTCTCTTCCTGTACCCACCAAAACAGTGGTTATCCCGACGAACCCGAACTGGCAGATCCGATCGCCAGCGGCACCATTCCTCCGTGGATCGCGGAAAATGCAGACACGAGCGAAACCGGAGTCTACAACTCCGTTTCCGGAACTGACAATCCGTACACATACAATCCTCCCGCCAAGCCCAAGGTAAGCAACTCTTCCAGCAGCAAGAAGTCTGTTGCCAAGAAGAACACCAGGAGCGGCTCCAAAAAATCGACACCCAAGAGATCTTCCTCCAGAACCTACACCGTCAAGAAGGGTGACACGCTCGGAGCCATTGCCAAACGCTATGGAACAACTGTTACCGCCATCAAGCGAGCAAATGGCCTGAAATCCGATCTGATCGGCATCAACCAGAAGCTGTCCATCCCCCGCAAATAATTGCCGGGAGATCCCTTTCTTATGACAGCTACCTTTTATCGCTTGCTTCCTGTCCTTGGATTTTCCTTGTTAACAGCCTGTTCTTCCCTGCAGGAAGAACAGGTTGACGAGGTCGCTCCCCGGCAATTGAATAAGCAAGATCCTTCCTACGTTAATCCGTTTTCGCCGACAAGTTATGCCCACTTCGTGGCAAGCAAGGACTACCCTAAGACCTACGGCACCTATATCGACAAAACTCTCCTGAATCTGCCCGGCAAGCATCAGAAGAAAATTCACATCTGTCTTAAGGAACAGCGCGGCAGACTCTACATTGATCATCAGGTTGCCATCGACTTTCCGACTTCGACAGGCGTCAGCGCCTTCCCGACCAAAGCAGGAAATTATACAGTCATCGCCAAGGAAGTCGATCATACATCCAACTTGTACGGTAGAATGTACGATGCGGATGGCAAATGCATCGACTCCAACGCCAACGCAACCGATCCGGTTCCCGAAGGCGGTAAATTTGTCGGTTCTCCCATGCCGTACTGGCAGCGTCTGACAGGAGCCGGACTCGGACTTCATGTCGGCAATGTCCGCCGCCGTCCCGTTTCTCACGGTTGCATCCGCCTCCAGCCGTCCACGGCAAAAATCTTGTATAAGGAGACCTCCCTCGGGACTCCCGTCTTCATCCATCAGGATGTCGAAAAAGAGGCGCTTGATTACAAGGAAACCATTACTAAAAACACCAAGAAGTAAGTTCCAGAAAAGGACACTGTTTCTCCCGTGTTTTCAAAGGCTTCGGAGTTCAAATTCCGGAGCTCTTTTTTTTCTCTGGATTTCATCACCGGTACAATCCAATCCCATGCAGGGAACTCCGATGTCATTGCCGTTTGTCATAAATTCACCGTTTCCTAAACTGTTCACCATAACTCCATTCCGTGCGTTAAGTTTGCCTAACTTGTTGTTAGTCAATCCAAAAACCTTTCAACGAATGGACATACATGCTAATCTAACGATCAGCGGCTACAACCAGTCGCCTACAACAAATCATGAATCGATACATTTGCCTTATATTGAGCCTCGGCTGCCTGTTAACAGGGGCTTGCCAGGCAAACACCGCCCGCTCGGAAACCGTACAGAACCAATCCGTCACTGCTTCTACCCCGGGAAAAACTACGGTATCTTCGCCCGACAAGAAAACCCAACCCGTTCAGGAACACAGACGTTTCAAACGCCTCTCTCTTCCTTTGCGATAAACAAAAAACAACGCCGCTCCCCCCTGCTTAATTGAGAAAGCGGCGTTGCTGGGTCATCAAGACCCCTTCAATGCCGATGCGGAATAGAAGGATGAACTTCTCTATACATGCACGACAAGGAAGATGAAACGGTCATATGCAGACACATTCGTACTTACATCGTCACCACACATTGGATGGAGAAGATGCTGGCCGAATCCACATCATCGCGACCGGAAGGATTCTTCACATACTGGAAAGCGGGCTGAATCAGGCAATAGGGTGTGATAGAGAAACTATACGTACATTCCAGAATCATTTCACGGTCATGTGCAGAATGTTCTTCCGCCAGCGTATCGCCATCCGGCTTGCTCACGGAGAAACCGACTCCCAGGAAGTTGCCGTCGGCTTCCTTCAACCCCGTCATCACCTCCAACGGCTTCTTGAAAATCACCCCGGCCGAGGCCTGGACTTCCGCACCGCAGACATTGCCAACTTCCGCACTGCACCATCCGGCACGAGCAAATAGAGCAAAAGGGCTGTCACCGAGATCCTGTTCCAGGTTCAAAGCGACGCCTCCGTGATTCTCGCCATCCGCATGGAACATGAACGGTTGCAAACGGTAGGTTCCCGTTCCAATGCCTAAGGCCTTCTCATGCGTCCAGCCAATTTCACCAATCACATTGAAACAATCGCCCCGTGTATTGTGGAAGGGATTGCGTTGCGGTTCATTATCCATCATGTTGCCGCCAATTTGGACAAACCAATTCTCGTTAAACTGGTATTGCGTCACAAAACCGAAATTGGAATCCCCCAAAGGCAGCACCTGGTTATTCACGAAAGGCGCCCCGCCGAACTGTCCGAACGTACTGTTGGCATAGGTATTGGCGTCAAAGTAATTCGTTTGATTGACAATACCTCCCATAATGACGAGACGTCCATCCAGAAACCCTTGGGTGAGAAGAAGTTCGGGAATGTAAAAATACCCGTCCTCGAAAACGTCGCAATTGGCAGGACCACTTGCTCCCCACGAATCGTCAAGAGTCGTACGATGCGTGTGACGGTTCATAGCCACGGAACCGGAAAGCTCGCTCTTGATCCACGTGCCCTGGTGACGGTCGGAAGAAATTAATTGCAAACCGGCTTGTGCGTGCAACTTATACCAGCTCTGGGAAGATGCGGTTTCCGGTGCTGAATGCTGCCCCCGGGTATACAGAAATGCCTGCTCCAGCACAAATTGCAACCTAGCCTTCTCGTAGGCGCTCTTGTGCAAATCCGTCAATGCCCTGGTCAATGCATCATTGGGTATGGGCGTACTCTCATCGCCATATTCATCTCCGAACAAATCAATGTCATTCAGAATGGAGCCTTTGCCTTCGGTGGGGGCCTCCACTACCGGAGCGACGTCGGAAACGGCTGCCGATGCCAAGCCGACCATGCAAAGGCCGGAACAGGTCATCAGGGCGGGTATCAGGTAGCTAGTCTTCATAGTTCGTGCTGTTTCTTTGATAGTATTTGCCGCTTATGCTCCTCCTCCTCACGATCCACCCTTTGGATGGCTGACCCGGTTCCACCGCATCAGACCGAAAGCAGCAATTTCCCGGATTTCGCATGAGAAGGAGTCACGCAACACAGCAAAGTTAGCTTTGACTAACATTTAGTCAACTCTTTTCCTCGCCCCCCCTCTGAAACACCCTTGATCGCCCTTCTCTTTTCAAATACATAATACCATTATTATTAAATATTTATATGTAATCCATGCAGTAAAATTCTCCAGAAATAAAAATTAGTTCAATCTAATTTAAGACATTTGAAAGATCGGTTTCCATCGATATTCAGATGGATTTCAGAAGAAAAAATTGACTTCGAGTGTCTCGATCCCTAGTGTTGTTAGATAAACCTAACACTTGTTCTCATGCGCAAAAAAATCTCCACACTGGAACTGAGCAACAGCCTGGAAGACTATCTGGAAGCAATCCGCCACATTGAGCTGGAAAAAGGATGTGCCACGGTAGGAGATATATCCGACGCGTTGACCGTTACAAAACCTTCTGTTTCGCTTGCCATGAAACAACTAAAAGAACGGGGACTGGTGGCATACGAACAATACTGCCCCATCACGCTCACCCGGGAAGGCCGGAAACAAGCCGATCGCGTCATCTCTTGCCACAACATGGTGAAAGAATTTCTTATGAGCAAGATGGACATGGAAGAAGCGCGTGCGGATGAAGTTGCCTGTGGCATTGAGCATATCATGTCTCTGGAAGAAATTTCCCGGTTTCAATTCCTCTCCAGGAATTGACGGCAGCTGGATTGGAGGGCGTATTTGACATCCGCCAGATGAAGCCTGCGCATGGTTTAATCACAGGATATCACGGAAATTACCATTCTATTTCCCGGAAATAGTCCAGCATGATTCATATTCCCGCATATCACTCACAATCAGCAATATAATACATTCTCTACTTTAGGATTGTAACGGATGTCAAATCCGTTATCATGACATTCCTCTCTGGGAAGTCCGTCGCACGGACAGGGAATAGATGGGGAATCCGGTGTAAATCCGGAGCGGTACCGCCACTGTATGTGGGTTCCATGCCAAGGAATTCATGAAGCCAGATCGCCAGCCTGAGAGTTATTACTAACCGCCGGCGGGTTTTCCGGCAGTCTAGACCAAACCATGAATTATACTCCAGCGCTTCACTTGCTTGAAGCTCATCATGACGGGTTACCTTCCCTGAAAGGCAACGACGCATCTTCGTACCCATTCGGGAACGAACCGGCCTGCTCCTCCGGAATGCCCAGTCATTCCCGCCGCAGTGCCAGAACTATCCTCTGCGGACTAGCCCTGTCCCTTGCCGCTTCCGGCATGGTCGTGTCTGCCCATGCAGAAGATATCACCTCCCCGCTAGTAGTTGATGGAGCAGGAAATTATTCCTCTCCAATAACAGCTTACGGGTATACCCAACCCATCGGTACGATCAGTTCGACCATTTCGGCAACATCGTCCGCACATTATGCCTATGGGATCAGTGCCTCCAGTGCCATCAGTATTGATACCATCACGTCCAGTGCATCGATCAGTGCTTCAGTATCCGGGAACTACGCTTATGCCATCGCTACAACCTCGGGCGGGATCTCCATCCGGGATTCTATAGCCGGAGCCATCACCGCAAGCGTCAACAACGAAACTACCGGTGCCTCCGCGTACGGCTATGGAATTTACGCCAAATCCGGAGATATCGCCCTGGGAGGCATCCAGGCTAGCGGGAAAATCATCGTTGCCACCCCCCAACCGGAAAAGGCGGGCCGCCTCTACGGTATCTCCACCGAAAACGGCAGCATAGGTATTACCGGCTCCATCGACGGTACCGTCAAAGTGCTGGGCCATGGCACGACAGTTTACGGGCTGTGGGCTAAAACGGGAGATATCACCCTCGATTCCATCGGAAGTACGGGCAACATTGACGTCACGGGCAATTTCTCCTCATACGGCATGTATGCCAAAACCGGTTTAACTATCAAGAACGCCATTGCAGGAAATATCTCCGTCACATCGGAAACCGGCAATGTTGCCTATGCCTTGACGGCATTGAGCAATGACTCGACCATCCGCAGTAATCTTGTCATCGGATCCATCGCATCGACATCCAACATTTCCGTACAAACCGGGGGGTTTGAAGCCTGCGCTCTAAGCGCTTCCTATGGTTTCCTGGTCTTGGGGGACATCACCGTTGGCGATATGCCCGGTATCATTACCGTCAACAAACTGGGCAATATGGACGGCCATATTCATGTACAGTCCAAGAGCGAAGATATATCCAAGCGCCTTTCCGCCGTTGGTCTTGCCGCTCAATGGGGTATTATCACCGGAGACTTCGGGGAAGGCTCCAGTCTGACCGTTGAAAGTGCGGGAGCGGATGCTTTTGCCTTCTTCACGGGTAAAGACGGCGGATCCATGGCTGTCAATACTATCGCGACACTGGAAATTGGATCCGTCAATGGCAACATTTCTACATCGGCAGTCTCCGGCATCTCCGGAGCCATATATTCCGAAAGCAGCGTCACCATGGGAAATCTCGGAATCAACGGTTCCATCACGGCTTCCTCCTCGGACAAAGCCGCCGCATATGCCATATATTCCCATGGGCGCCTTACAACTGGGAAACTTGACGGGACCGTCCGGGCTACAACAGGAGGGGATTATTCCTTCGCAATTATGGGGCTTGGTATTACCACGGAAATTGGCGAACATGCCCAAATCTCCGCCACGGGAGCAGAGGGCTCCGACAAAGTTTATGCCTTGTTCAGCGGTTGTTACCAGCAAAATTTCGCTTCATCGGGCCAGATAATCGACGCAGCCAGCAGACAACTGAACATCTACAACCTGGCGGATATCCTGACACTCCACGCCGGTGCCCAAATTGACGGCATTGTCGAACTGGGAGGATCCGGCGACGGCCAGGATGCCATCAATCTCCTGGGAGGCACGACCGATTCCAAGGGTGTTTTCGACTACGACATCCGAACAACTATCAACATGGCTGAAAATCGTGGCGATACCGTTTCCTATGTTCGAATGGCTGTAGGAGCGGATCATACCCCCGCCCACTGGGAAATCACCGGACAAAGAGACTTGGTCAATGAACTGAACATTGGAGTCGGTTCCTCGCTGACCTCCTCCGATCTATCATTCCTGTGCGACGGAGCAAGTATCACCAACCAAGGAACCATCAACAGTACGGGAACAATCCACGTATCTGACGGACAAACATTTACAACAGGCAACCTGATCCTTTTCGGCAGTATCCTGACTCCCGTTTCCACCGGACTAAGCAGCAGCATCACCGTCACAGCCGATGCCGGAGCCGGATTGGGCACCACCATCGCAAATACGGGTGATACTACATGGTATATCAACGCCGAGCAGATTTTCGACGGTCAAAAAGCCTTATTCTCCCAGCTGATCAATGGGTTCAACCCAGACGATTACACGCTTTCCTACCTGCTTTCCGGCAAAATCCTCGCCGGTACCGACAAGCCGGTGGAAATTCCCGACGGCTCCAATGTCCAAATCGGAGAAGGATCTACGATCATCGTCGATTCGATCAAGGGAGATGCCTCCCTGACTCTCTCGGGAGGGACGGCGGATTTGTCCCAGTCAAACATGACGAGCGTGACCTCCAGCCAGGTTAGCGGCGAAAGCGGCAACCTCATCATGGGCAATGGACAGGAAATGGTCTGGAATGCCGCCGGAACGGCCGGTTACAGCATCTCCGGCTCCGATAGTTCCACTCCTGCCGGTAAATTGACCGTTAAGGCCAATAACGGTACGGTCAAGGCAACAGGCAGCTACATCGTTCAAGAAGCCGTCATCGACCAGTCTACGCTGGAACTGGACGGAAAGGATGCCATGTTGGGTACCCAGGGAGGCACCGTAACCGTGGGCAGCGAATCCCAGGCCGGACTCGTCCTGCGCGATGCCACCGTACAAGGGGCATTGACTGTCCACGAAGGCAGCCAGCTGAAAGGCAGCGGGACGTTCACCGACAGTGTCACCCTGTCGCAAGCCGGACTCTATGTCGGCAACAGCCCCGGTTACCAGGACTACCGGAACGGACTGTCCGTCGATAGAGGTTCCGTGACGTTCTTCATCGACGGCACGACACGCGCTACGACTAGCAACAAAGGAACCGGTACCTACTCCGCCATGGACATTCAGGGCAGTCTTGTCTGGAATGCACCGGAAGTCGTCCTTGAGCTGGGCAGTAACCTGCTGACGGCTGACAGCACGGACATCCGCCTCAATCTGATCGATGCCTCGGGAGCTTCCTCCGTCACGGGAACAGACACTCCCGTTTTTTCGAAGCTTGACGGAGCAACGGACATTCTCAAGGAATACTCCCTCTCATGGATCGGCAATCAGCTGATCATGACGGGAACCATTGACCGCCAAACGGCCGAATCCATCAAGGTAGCCGAGGCAAGCACCCTGGCCAACGCTTTATGGAGCAGCACCCGGAGCGTCTCCAACTTCTCACATACCGCCTCTTCCCAGGCCAGCCTCCCCCATCAGGGACGCGGCAATGTCTGGGTCGCCGGACTGGGTGACTTCACCAGCATGTCCAAGAATGGCAGCGGGTTCGATTACAATGGAGGCGGCTATACCGTCGGTGGAGATTATTCCTTCGCCAAGGCATGGACTACCGGATTGGCCGTCGGCCAGACATTCGGTTCCAACAAGGCCGACAATGGGCTTGGGAAGATCGACCAGGACGCCATGATGGTCGCCCTTTACGGAAGCTATCTCAAAGAAGTCAACGCCCGGAATACCTGGGGCATCAAGACTGCCTTTGCCTACGGATCCATTGAGAACAAGGCGGATACCACTGTCATCGGCTCTCCGGCCCATGCCAAATGGGACGACAACGTCTTCCAGTTCGCTCTTCAGGCAACCTGGGAAATCAAGATCAACGACAAGCATAGCCTGACTCCGTTCGCGGGAATCGACTTCGTCCATGGAGCACAGGACGACTTCACCCAAAACTACGGCACAGGCCGTATCAGCTACAAAGACGGTTCCATGCAAAACTGGAGCGTCCCCGTCGGCATTACCTGGAAAGCCCGCTATGGTCTTGGCAACGGACAGTGCCTCCTGCCCTTTGCAACCGTAGCCTATGTCGGAGACGTATCCCGCAACAATCCTTCCGTCAAGCTGGATTCCTATGGTGATACGATCAAGGCCGACGGTATCCATCCCGGACGCAATGCCCTCAAAGCAGGAGCCGGTGTAAACTGGGTCATCACCCCGGAATGGTCCATAGGAGCAGCCTATGACCTAGAATACCGTTCCGGCATGCTTAACCAGGGTTGTAACGCCTCCGTGCACTACACATTCTGATCCCGGATCCTATCTGGAAACAGCATCAAAAAACAGGAAGGGGTTGTCTCACAAACGGGTGAGACAACCCCTTCTTTAATGGAAAAATCCGCCGTTTTCCGATTCCGGGTAGAATTTCGCCGCGGCACATCTTGTCATTCATATAAATTATTTACAAATAGTTGGGAATAAGACAATTCGACATTATTTGTCAAACGTTCTAAAAATCTCTATTGTTTAACAGTCGGCTGCATTCAGCAACAACCGATTCCATATAAAAATAATAACCAAATAGAAAACAAATATATGAGTACAAGTTCAAACTCAGACGTATTCTCCGACTCAGTAGCACACATCTACGATCCGCCTTCCGCAACGGGGCCGGATTTTCCTCCGTATCTTTTCGGAGATGAGGAGTTGGGGCTTTTCCCCGGATTCGTCACCCTGCTCGAAAACGGAAAAGCCTACTGCTACATGAAATCCAACAAAAAATACTTCAAAATAGGAGGCGACCAAAGCTGGGTGAAACCGGCTGTCGTCACGACGAGATTCGTCAATAACGAGTATTACCTCGATATCACCTGTCACGACGGCCAAGTTAAAGACCGGACCTGTTTCTGGACAGTCACCGTCGCCGACAATGCGGACGACGTCAATAATCCGAGAACACCCTATAAGAACACCATTACCATCACGCAACGGAGTTCTTCCAGCATGCCGCCACCGTCCAGTTCCTTGGATTCCAGCGGATCCGGTGATGAATACAGTTCCAGCTCATGGGCTGATCCCTACCCTGATGATCAGGTTCTGTCTTCCAGTTCATCGTCTTCATCCAGCTTCTGGTTATATTGCTAACCTATCTCCCGTACCTGTTGAGATAACAGCAGGTACGGGATCATTCCTGGTATCCATTGCCCATTCTCGTCACAACCATTCCGGGACTTGTGATGGGAGCGGGCATTTTTCACATGGGGATTTACCACAAAAATCCGCATCAAGCTGCAACAGAGCCTGGTGCATCCAGGCTTTGCGAAGCCATTGCCCGGAGTCGTCCCGTTTTCCCAACAGGCGCATAGCCGCTTTTTCAACTCGTGAACTCGTCTGCCCGGCAGGAATTTGCAGATAAAGATTCCAAGCTTCCGGAGTATCGTCCATGGGCAGAACATGATTGATGACAAAGTCCAGAGAGCGATCCTTCCCGATCAAGGAAAGAGGGGATGTCCGGCGATTGGACGGCAGCGTCGTATGGAAACTCCAATAAGGATGCCGTATACCCGCCAGGAATTCCTGCAAACTCCGAACACATTTCATGGAGCACAACGCATGCAACTCATCCAGCCGGGAGGCGAGCACGGCTAAAGCCGCCACACGCCTTTGGGGATGGTTGGCGGGACGAATTCCCGACAAAACCCATCTCACGGCCCGTTCCGGGGCCAGTTCCAGGCGCTCCCTGTTCATCCACCAGCAATCCCAGAGTTTCTTGTGGTAAAGCCTCGTTTCGTCAGAACACGATTCCGGGAGGACAGGCACCAGGAAACCAGCCGTTCCAAATAAAAAAGCCTCGGAATTACCCCTGATTTCCTTCAGAGGAGCCCTCCGCACCAAATGTTTCATGGCAGCCTTGTTGGCATGGTAGCCAAGCGTTTCCGCCAGAAGTTCGAAAAGAGCCTGTTCCTCTCCCACCGCTCCGGCCAGTATGCGCCAAGCCTTCCTCTTGCGTTCCATGCGGTAAGCAGCCGCAGCCAGCATCACACGCTCCACCTGGCTTGTCGACATTGTTTGAAACAAAGGAGAACACGCACCGCACGGGGGTACGAAAACATCCGAAGCCGGCAATGCCGCCGCTTCGACCAGGATCCTCTCCGGAATGACCGCCAGAGGCACCCGGGTGTGCCGGGAATTACGTGTAAACCATCCATGTGCCGGCGGAAGGCAGGAAACATGGAGTACAACCCGGTCAAACGCCGGATTGCAGCCATGGCGGTGTTCCTCCCAGTCCTCGGGGGTGGCATCCAATTCCACATCTCCCCGGACGACATCGCCATCAAAAGCAATACGGGCTCCTAAAAAGTCCGGACCGGCATTCCTGTTCCAACTCCCCGGATCCAGCACAGCAACCTTGCGACCAGAATCATCGGTAAACTCCCGTCCCAGCAATCCCTCCAGCCAAAGAATCTGAATTTGAATTTCCGGAGGAAGATCTGTCCGATCCAGCCGGTATTCCCGGACACAAGACGCATGTGTCCATTCCGCATAGGAAAAGGCAAGACTTCCGACACCGGAATCTCCGGGCCATGATCCGGATACGTCCATGAAACGATAATTCTACAGGTAATCAGGACTCGTCGGAATGTTTATCGAGCTCCTTGCGAAGGCATTCCGTTACCATTTTAAACTTGGCGGCATTATCTTCACTCAATTCACTCAGCGTCAAATGAGAATCTAAAACGTGCCTCGTTTGCTCCACGCCGCGCAGGGGAGCGTCTCCCAAAACGGCTGGTTGAAGATGATTGCGGATCTGATCCAAATGGCCGCGCCAGGGAGCGGAGGGAGGCTCTATATCCAGCAGGGCATCCAGGCCAAGGCCTTCCAGAGCCGCACGGGCACGATCCGTAGGGGAGGCGATCTGCACACTGCCGCCCAATGGAATCAAGCGCCGTGCAATGCCGGCTAATGTCCCCATAAATGTAGAATCAACGCCAACGCAGACTTCCAGGTCAATGATCACAAATCTGCCGCCGTCGTTAATAAAAGGTTCAGCAATGTCCTTGACCAGCGGACTGTTGGCAAAGGAGCCGCGGCCCGAGCATCGAATCCAGAGGAAGTCGTCAATGTGACCGAATAGTATGGAGGAATCTGTATTCACGATTATCAAATTCTTGGGAAACTTAGCTCATACCCTACCTCTTTTCCATAGTCAAGGAGAGACTTGGATTCCGCCCGATTTACAGACAAAAAAGTAATGTTTCCTCCTTTTTCCACGGCGAGCTCCTTTTGCGAAGGAATGCATGGGGAAAGCCGTACAAAATGGCATGGCACAATTGATGGATGGCAATGGACAAGTACTCACCCAAGGAAAGATCGACAAGGGCATGGCTAAACTCAGTATCCCGGAAGGAACCGACATCATCCGCATCAACTCGGAGAATGATGCCCTCACTCAACCGTTCGACCATTCCAGTTTGATGGAAGATTCTTCCTCGGACCCGTTCCGTAATCGTCATAATATTGACTTGTTAAGCTTTTATGCTGAAAACGTCAAAACACTCCCCGGTGAATTGGATCTCCCTGGAATCGACATCGACCAGTATGATCTCCGCCAAGTATATATGTTCACCGGCCGAGGCATGTACCAGCCCGGAGAAACAGCCCATATCAAAGGACTCGTCCGCAATTTAAGAGGTAATACCATCGGTATGCCCACACAGGAAAACGCCGTTCTTTCCATCACCGGGAAGGATGATCAGGGCAACGACTTCAAAGGAAAGCCCGTGCAGGATTCCTCAAAACCGCCCCTGCACCGACACAGGATGTCATCCTCGGCTGGAAAAAACTGTCGCCCAATACTGCTGCCAGCGTCCCCACCGATGGCAAATCCGTCAGCCAGACACTCCCCTTCCCCTGCAAGGAAGCAGGCAGCCTCGCCGTCTCCGGTCACGGGAGAGCCTACGTCCATATCCAAGCCGAAGGCAAGCCCGGGCAAATCGACTTCCCCGGCGTCACAGGCAAAGGCATGCGCGTTACACGTACCTATGAAGTGCTGCAAGACGATAATACATGGAAGGCGGCCTCCGAGTTGCACCTTGGAGACATCGTACGCATCTCTCTGATCGTCACCACGAAGCGGGCGGGTTGCCGCAATGTCGCCATTGAAGACAACATGGGAAAGGAGGATTCCTTCCAGACCACCTACCTCGCCCGCGTCGTTCGCACCGGGGAAGCAACCACTCCACCCGCCAAAACCGAACTCATGTACGAACCCCAGGTGTACGGATTGTCCCTCAGCGAACGCCTGTTCATCACTCCCGGGAAAGAAGAAAAATGATCCTTCGTGAAAAACGACGTAAAGCCGGATAAAGTTCTTGTAAATCAAGTATTTTTTACCCATAAAAACGGACAAATGAATGTTCGCTTTTATGGGGTTTTGTTAAGCCTTTTTTTCACATCTGCCATTGTAGCGGATGCTATCCCAAAAGTCATTTACCATCAAAATGGTGAGATGATGATGAAGGATAAAAAAATGCTGATTGTCTTCGATGAAGCCGTCGTAGAACGAGAACAGGTGGGTACACCCGTATCAAGCGATTTTCTGAAAACGGAACCAGCCCTGCAATTCGAAGCCACATGGGAAACCCCGAACATCACCGCCATCACCGTTGGTGAAGAGCCTCCCTTCCGCTCCATCTACACATGGAAGGCAGATCCGTCCGCGCGTTACATCTCCGGTAATGCTCTGCCTGAAGTACTGAGCCAATCCCATGGCAAGCTATTCAACGATTTTTCGGTCGAGACATTCAGTAACCGGGGCAGGCTTCCCATTGTGTATATCAAGGCAGCCATCCCCATCACAGCCGATCAGTTCGAGAAGCCCGTGTTCACGGATAACTCCAACAAAGAGACCATCCCGGCCAAAGCCATAAGATTCACTGTCGCCGAAGCCATGGAGCTGGAGAAGAAAAACAACTCTTTTTACTCCCAAGAGCTGAAAAGCTGGCTCCAGAAGAACAAGGGATATGCGCCGGAAGATACCGTCCCGGTCGTCCTGGGCTTCATTCCGGAATCACCCCTGACCATCGGTCATCGCTACAGTGTCACCATCCGCGAACAAGCACCACCCGCGCCCTTCGACAAGCCCAAGAAAGGAGCAACAGTGCAGATACTCGACATCAATACATTTGCGATTAATTCCGGCTACGTGACAAACAATGGCAAGAGATTCATCTTGCATACATCCGTCCCCATTGCCACGAAAGATATATTCGACATTTTCCGGGACAAAATCACCATCTGGGCGGACGGCAAGGAAGCTGTCAACACCCCGAACGGCCTTGCCAAAACAGTCCAGCTGGGCGATGAGGAAATAACCTTTTATCTGGACTCCAATAAAGTCGTTCAACCGGATGAATATGGCCGTAGCGGAGGTAGCTTCACCTCAAGCATCCCAATTGCCATCGATGGCGATACGCCCTTTAAATGCAAGGTCAAAGCCGAAGGACTGGTCGCCATCGACGGACAGTACCTTTCCAATGAGAGGTGTGGCGCGGAGGCTGAAGTCAGACAGGACGATCCGTCCGTCGATCTGGATGCCGGCAACTCCATCATGCTGGCGGATGGAACGCACAGCTTCCAGATCGACTACAGCATGCTCGAGAATATCAGCGTGAAGGCCAAAAAACTGCCTTTCTCGTATGCCCCCCAGGCTCTCGCCCATTATTCCCGCTACTATGAGAACGCCGGAGACGACCGCAAAGACGAATCTGTCAAACAAAGGGAAATGCGCCTGCTTCCTTACGATCTCCTGCCCTATGAATTCGAATCCCCGGAAGTTTCTATTGATACTACCGCAGGCAAAATGGCACTTTCCTTCGACGAGCTCTTCTCCCGGAGAATTGCCCCGGGAATGTACCTCGTCAACATCACAGGCAACGCCCCGGAAAACACCCTGAAAGCCTACAAAAAATTCGGTGGGAACGGGTGGGATTCCTTTCGCTTCTCCGACCGCGACACCGTATCCTGCACGGCACAGGCACTCGTCCAGGTAACTGACCTGGGCATGTTGTGGAAGCGGGCAGGAGACACCATCTCCGTGTATGCCTACAGACTCTCGTCCGGCAAGGCCCTCCACAACGGCAATTGCCAGATCACCAACAACAACGGCCAGGTATTGGCTCGCGGAAACATCAAGAATGGCTTATGCAAGATGGAGGTGCCCGACAATGCCGAGATGCTCCGTCTGTTCTCCGGCAACGACTCGCTGACTCTCTCCCTGGATCAAGGACAGATATCCACCTGGGCCTCCGACATCGTCCAGCCCCCCTACTGGATGGATGAATCGAAGGAGGATCTGGCGAAGTTGCCCCGCCGCACCGTATTCATGTTCACGAACAGAAACCTGTACAAACCCGGAGAACAGGCCCACATCAAGGGAATCGTCCGCTCCCTGCGCGGCAACGATATTCTCGCCGATACTGATGAGTATGCCCAGGCCGTCTTCTCGATTCAGTCGCCAGCCAATGGACAAACCTTTGCACAACAGCCCGTTCACATCTCGCCGGAAGGTACATTCGACATTACCGTCACCTTTCCCGACGATGTCACGGGCGATTACACGGCTACCCTGTACTTCCCGAAGAACAAGAAGGACAAAAAGGCGATCTCGTTCTACGATGATGCATCCTTCAACGATCTTGACTACGCGCAACGCCAATGGGAACAGACCAACCGAGAGTTCACCATCGACATCCCGGTTCACGAATTCAAACGCCAGAGCTTCGAGGTCGCCATGGACATGGCCCCGCTTCAACCGGGAGCCACCACCGTTCCCGTATCCGCCACCGCCATCAATCTGACGGGCATCCCGGCCTCCGGAGCCAAAGTAAGCTGGTTCCTGAGATCCCGCCCCGTCAATTTTTACCCGAAAAACCTGTCCGATTACGAATTCGGAGATTATCGCAATGGAGACTCCGACTACTGGGCTCACTACTACGGCAGGAATGACGACTGGCACAGCATGTCCCTCTCCGACACCCAAACCGGAGCCATGGACATGGAAGGCAAGGCTCGCGCTGCACTCTGTTTGTCGCGCGGCAAGCAAAACCGAGCCCAAAAGCTCGAAGCATCCTGTTTCGTCACCAATGGCAACAACACTACCGTCTTCCGCTCCGCTTCCACCCGCATCGACCCCGCCAGGGTTTACGTCGGACTCAAGCGCAATTCCCGTCTGATCAGCACGGATTCCCCCCTCAAGCTGGACTTGATCGCCGTCGGCCTCGACGGCAAGCCGTACTCCCGCGATCTTCCCGTCAAAATCGACGTAACACGACAGATCTTTACCCCCACCTGCTACCTCTCCGGAGAAAATACGACGGTCAAAAACGAAGACGAACAATTCAGTGTATTCTCGGATGAAACACTCATCCAGGCTCACCCGGCACACCCCGAAGCAATCCTGCCGAAGCGCGTCACCATTCCCGCCAACCTGCCGGGTATCTATACCGTTACCATCACCGGGCAGGATGAAGAAGGCCACCCCTTCCTCACCGCCACCAAATACTGGGTGTACGGCGATGGGCGTTCCCCCTGGCTGTATCGCAACGGTCTGGGAATGACACTCGTCCCGGACAAGACGCTTTACAAGGCAGGTGACACAGCCAAAATCCTTCTCCAGACCCCAATTGAAGGTGACGTAGTCGTCATGGTGGAACGCGATCGCGTCATGAGGACCTTCCGCAAGCGAGTCACCCTGACGGACAGCACGGTCGAGGTACCTCTCGAAGAAGGCGATGCCCCCAATGTCTATGCCTCCATCTTTCTGGTCAAGGGAGCCATCGACAGTGAACGCATCGCTGGCATGCCCCAGTTGAAACTCGGATACTGCTGCCTCAAGGTTGACCCTGAAGCATACCGCCTCAAGGTCGCTTGCAACACGCCTAAAGCCAGCGTCCTGCCCGGCTCTCAGCAGAAAATTTCCGGGGTAGTTACCGACTCCGCCAACCAGCCCGTCAAGGGAGCCGAAGTCACCCTCTTCGTCGAGGATGAAGGCATCCTCTCCATTCTGGGATACAAGAACCCCATGCCCCTGGACCACTTCTACCAGACGCGCATTCTAGGCGTCAAAACCCACTCCCCGCTGGGGCGGCTTCTGGATGAAAACCTGACGTCGAGAAGCTTCGACAATAAAGGCATCTTCGTCGGCGGCGGCGATGCGCTCAACATGCACTCCGATCATACCGATCTCCTGCGCCGCAACTTCAACCCCAGCGCATTCTGGAAGGCCGACCTGGTCACCGACGACAAGGGTTCCTTCCAGGTCAGCTACACCAACCCGGATACCCTGACGCGTTACCGCGTTGTCGCCGTTGCCGTCCAAGGCGCGCGCTTCGGTACGGGCACATCCGCCTACGTCGTCAGCAAGCCCGTGATGGCAGAACCCGGAACGCCGATGTTTGCCTCGCAGGGAGACGAACTGGAACTTACCGTCGAGCTCTCCAAGACCTCCTCCCGCCAAGGCAAATGGCAGGTAACGCTGGAATCGGCAGACCCGTCTATCGCCCGCATCAACACCGCCTCCTGCACACTCACCATCCCGGACAAAGGCACGGCCACCGCCTCGCTCCCCGTCACCTTCACGGGGACCGGAGAAGCCGCCCTGACCTGGATTGTCCGCCCGGTTGACGAACAGAACAAGCCCCTGCCCGAAACCGATGCGGCGGGACTCTCAGACCGCGTGGAATCACGCTTCCCGGTCACCTTCCCCGCCCCTCTGCTTCGAGAACGCCACACCTTCGTCCTCGACCAGTCAACGACGTGGGATCCCGCCGGGGCACTCACGCCCGAATTGCAGCAAGTTAAAGGCTCGCTGAATGTGGAGTTGTCCTCCTCCCCGTTGGTGTTCACGGCGGACAGCATGCGCTTCCTTCTGAACTACCCATACGGGTGCTTGGAGCAGGTCTCCTCCGCCATGGTACCATGGATCTACGCCGATGTCTTCTCGAAGTATTGCCCGGACTTCCCGACCTATACCACGGCCAAGCGCAAGAATACCCTCAACAAGGCTGTTGCCGACCTCCTGACGAGACAGGGGTCGAACGGGGCTCTCCCCTACTGGAACTCCGGGGAAAGCAATTGCGTGTTCTCTCCCTATGCCGCCCTCGTTTTGATGCTGGCCAAAGATGAAGGAATCCCCGTTCCGGAACAGGCTCTGAAAAGGCTCAACAAGAGCCTCGACAATCTGCCCCACGTCGATGCCAAGCCGTTGGCACAGTGGGTGCGCGCAAAGAGCAAACTCCTGACCGAAGCCGACTTCAACAAGCTGCTCGACTCAGCGGGTAAAACTGGCTCGCGCTCGGACATGTTGCTGGAAATTCTCGCCCTTTCGGAAAGTCCCGTGGGAAATCACCGCAGTGCCGCCACCGCCATGCTGGACCGTCTCCCCACGCAGGAAGAAAACACCGTTTGCGGCAACATTTCCCCTGCTTTGGAACTGCTCGCAAGAACGGCTCTGAAGCCGCAGGGGACAGATACGCTGCAGTGCCTCGACAGACTCTTCCAACCCTATGCTTCCGGTACCCGTTTCAACACGACCTGGAAAAACGCCTGGGATCTCATCGCCATAGCACACTTCCTGAAAGATGCCAGTCCCACCCAGCAGGATGCCACTGTCATCTGGAACGGTCAAACGACTGGCAGCCCCCTCACCGTACCCGCCAGTGGACAAGCCGTCAACCAGTCCCTCCCTCTGCCGTTCACCACGCCGGGCAGCTTCACCGTCTCCGGCGAAGGCAAGGTCTTCGGTCACTGTCTGGCGCAGGGCAAACCCACCCGCATCGACTTCCCCGGCATCACGGACAAGGGCATGACGGTTCTCCGCAAATACGAGATCATGGGCAAGGACGGTCAGTGGACACCCGCCTCGCGCTTCGTCGTGGGCGATACGGTGCGCATCACGCTGGAAGTCATCCCGACAGACCAGGGTTACCGCTACGTCGCCATTGAGGACAACATGCCTTCATCTTTCGAGGCTATCAACCCCGGGCTCCAACAAAATCCCGAAGCCATGCCAGACGGCTTCTCCTATCCAAGGGAAACATCCAACCTGCAATTCTTCAAGGACAAGGTCCGTTTCTTTGTGGACGATATGCCGGAAGGCCGCTCCTTCCGAGCCTCATATCTGGCACGCGTCGTTCGCGCCGGCCAGGCGACTGTTCCCCCAGCCAAGGCGGAGCTGATGTACGAACCTCAGGTATATGGATTGTCGATCAGTGAACGTTTCACCGTCACCAACAAAGAAAGCAGCAAATAAAGCATCTCCCCGGCTTCTGCTCCCGGTCGCCCGAAAGCTTCTCATGACAGTGGGAGGACTCGTGCTTGGAGTCGCCTTGTTCTGGTGGGGACTCCCGTGGTTCTTTCCTATCCCGGAGGCGCTTCGGGAACCGCTGATGAAGGGACTGGTCGTTCTCGACCGGAATGACGAATTAATCGCACGCATCCCGGACAAAGAACACAAACTCTCCCTTCCTGTGGGTATGGAGGCAATGCCTTGCGAGCTCGTCCAGGCCATTCTTGCCGCCGAAGACAAGCGCTTCTTCGAACATGACGCCGTTGACTTTATCGCCACCTGCCGCGCCGCAGGCTCCCAACTGGGCATCGGGAAGGGCATTCCCTCCGGGGCATCGACCATCAGCCAGCAACTCGTCAAAATTTCGCGTCCTAAATCGCGGCGTTCCATCCCTGTCAAGTTAAGGGAGATCCTCACGGCCAGGCGGTTGGAAATGAGTAAGGACAAGACATGGATCCTCAGGGAGTACTTGAACCGTACGGACTTCGGAAGCATGGCCTTCGGCGTGGAAGCAGCTTCGATCAAGTACTTCGGCAAGAGCGTCTCCCAACTATCGCTCGCACAGTGTGCGTTGCTGGCCGGCCTGCCCCAGGCACCGGGACGCTACAACCCCATCCTCCATCCCGACGCGGCGAGAGCTCGCCGCAACTACATCCTTACCCGGATGCAGGCCGAAGGAATGATCACGGAGGAACGGGCGACTCGTGCCAAAAATGAAGAAGTGGGCCTCGTCCGTACACTTCAGGGAAACCCGGAGATACCGTCTTCGATCGCCCCGCACTTCGTCTCACGGTTGTTGCGTTCCGGCAAAACGGGAATCATCTCAACAACGCTGGATGCCGGCATCCAGCGTCGGGCTCAAGCCATCGCCATCGAAGAAATGGGACACCTCCGCAACAAGGATGCCGGGCAGGCTGCGATCCTCGTTGCCAATCACGCCACCGGAGAAATCCTTGCCTGGGTCGGCTCCACCAACCGGCTGGATCCGAAGGGAGGCTTGCTGGACGGTGTCGTCACCCCTCGTTCTCCCGGTTCTACGCTTAAACCGTTCGTATACGGTATGGCATTTGATAACGGGGCGGCATGGCCCGGGCAAATCATTCCGGATGTCCCCTCCGAATTCCGCGATGCAAAAGGAACAAGTGCCCCAAAGAATTATAATGACCGCTACTCCGGTCCCGTTTCCGTCCGGAACGCCCTGGCTTGTTCCCTGAACATCCCCGCCATGCGCATCCTGAATCTGGCTGGTGGCACCGGAGCGCTCGTCAACGTACTACGCCAAGCCGGGTTCACTACCATCAACAGACCAGCCCGGGAATACGGACTGGGCCTCTCCATCGGCAACGCCAACGTCTCCCTTTTGGAACTGGTGCAAGCCTATGCCCTTCTCGCCCGGGGCGGCATGCCCGTCACATTGTACTGGGACCGCCTCAATCCTCCCGTCCGCACCTCAGGAAAACACGTTTTTTCTTTGGCAACCTGCAAGGCCCTGGCAGACATCCTCTCCGACTCCCAGGCGCGAGTAGAAGCATTCGGCATCGGAGGACCGCTTGACCTCCCTTTCCGAACAGCCGTCAAAACAGGGACATCCTCCGACTTCCGCGACAATTGGTGCATCGGCTTCACCGGACAATTCACCGTCGGCGTCTGGGTCGGCAATTTCGACTTCCGAAGAATGAAGGCCATAAGCGGGGTCAGTGGGGCAGGCCCTATCTTTCACCGCGTCATGGTCGCCTGCGCCAACGGCTCCAACCCGGGTTTCCCCGAAACGAAACAGGGACTTGTACGCGTACGCGTCGATAAACGCAACGGTCTGCTCTGGCCATCTACCCCACTCCTTTCCCCGGACTGGGCACAGGACGAATGGACATTCCCGAATCGCATCCCCGCCCAGGCAGGCCCTGAGAACTACGACGACCAGGGCAATGCCATTCTCGGCAGCGAATATGCAGACTGGTTCCGCAACGCCGAGGATTCCGATAAAGCCGGACTAGTTCTCAACGCCTCTCTGCCGTCCAGCATGGAAAGGCCGAAAATCACCGTCCCCCCTCCGGGAAGTGTGCTGGTTCTTGATCCCGATCTTCCGGACGGGGGACGGTTCCTGCATTTAAAAAGCAACCTTCCGGTTGACACCACCGTCTGGGAGTCCGACACGCTCACCGTTACTTTCCGTCACGGACGTCCGGTTGCAGAACTCATCCCCGGCAAGCATACCATCCGCGCTACGCACCAACCCTCCGGCACTACCTGCAAAACGTCGTTTACCGTCAGGCAACTCTAGCCGGTCGCTCTTTTTTCCGATTAGGAATAACAATTTCCTTTTCATTGAATATCGTGAAAGATCATTCTATTAGTCTCAGTAGATAATCACAATGAATCTCACTCTTTCTCTTTTTTCATGCCTGGCGGGAGCCTGCCTGGCCGTGTCCACAGTAGCCGGTGCCGCCGACCAGCCACCGAACATCCTGTTTATTTTCGCGGACGATCTCGCCTACGATGCTTTGGGAACTACTGGCGACGGAAGCGTCCAAACGCCCCATCTGGACAAATTACGCGATCAAGGTTGTTGTTTCGAACAAGTCTTTAACCCCGGCTCATGGACACCCGCCATCTGCCAGGCCAGCCGTACTATGCTAAATACGGGCAAAACCGTCTGGAAAGCCGCCAAATACAACAGAGCCAAGGACAAAACCCCCTTATGGCCGGAACTGATGCACCAAGGCGGCTACGAAACGTATTTCACCGGCAAGTGGCACGTCAAAAGCGTCAGTTCCCAACAAGTATTCGACCATGTCGGAACCGAGCGCGGCGGCATGCCGGAACAAACCCAACTCTGCTATGACCGGAAGTTCATCCCCGGCAAGCCAGATGCGTGGAGACCCGACGATCAAAGCCAGGGTGGCTATTGGAAAGGCGGCAAGCATTGGAGTGAAGTCGTCGCCGACGAAGCCTGCGGTTTTCTGAAGCAGGCAGGGAAATCCGACAAACCCTTCTTCATGTACGTTGCTTTCAACGCTCCTCACGACCCTCACCAGTCCTACGCCAAGTACCTCAACAAATACCCGGTAGACAAGATCAAGCTTCCCGAAACCTTCATGCCCGAATATCCCTACTGCAAGGGGATAGGAGCCGGCCCCAAGCTGCGCGACGAATGGCTTGCCCCCTTCCCTCGGACACCTCTTTCCATCAAGACCAACCGCAGGGAATACTACTCCATGATCACCCACATGGACGACCAGATCGGACGCATCCTGGATACGCTCGCCAAGACTATCAAAACGCCCACCTATGTCATCTTCACCGCCGACCAGGTCATTGCCATGGGCGACCACGGCATGATCGGCAAGCAGAATATGTACGAACCTGCCATCCGCGTACCTTTCTTCATCGTCGGACCGGGAATCAAACGCAACTCCACCGTCAAGACGCCTATCTATGTCCAGAGCATCATGCCTACGACTCTGGAACTGGCCGGCATCCCCAAACAGGATCATATCGCCTACCCCAGCCTGACAGACGAACTTCACGGCAAACAAGTCCAAGAACAGAACATCTACGGGTCCTATATGGCCACCCAGCGCATGATCCGGACATCCGAATGGAAAATGCTCATCTATCCGAAAATCAACAGAGTCCGTCTCTTCAACCGTAAGGACGATCCCGTCGAAATGAAAGACCTCGCGGAAAATCCCGCCTCAATCCCCACGATGAAAAAACTCTTTGCCGAACTCAAAAAGCTGCAAAAGGCGCAGAACGACACCATGAACCTCGAACCTTCCTTCAACGCTTTTATCCAATCAATTCCCCCCCAGTCCTAACCATGACAACGATCTCACGCCTCTTCCTTACAGCCGCAGTCCTTCTGGGCATAGGTCCCCTCCATGCCGCAGACACACATTCCAACGGAGCGAAAGAACGTGCCTACTGGGTCCAAAGCCTAACGAAAATTGCCGATCCCGTCTTGACAAATCTAGCCAACAATACGCTCCGTAAAAACATGCCCATCGTTGCGCGCACCAAAAACCGCTCACCCTTCGCCCATCTGGAATCCTTCGGGAGACTGGTCTGCGGCATCGCTCCGTGGTTGGAACTCGGTCCGGACAACACGCCGGAAGGCCGGCTCCGCAAGAAATACATCGATTTGACCGTCAAGGCGATCACCAATGCCGTCGATCCGGAGTCTCCGGATTTCATGATTTTCGACAAACCCTCCCAGCCATTGGTCGATACGGCATTCCTCATTCAGGGTATCCTGCGTGCCCCGAAACAACTCCTTGCCAATCTCGATGAAAAAACGCGCAACAACCTCATCGAGGCCATGAAAAAAACGCGCCGCATTACTCCGGGACAAAGCAACTGGCTTCTATTCGCCTCCATGGTTGAAGCCGGACTCCAGGAGCTCACGGGCACCTGCGATTCGAAGCGCCTGATGGACGGAGTCGTTAAATTCCGCGACAAATGGTACTATGGCGACAGTACATATGGCGACGGAGTCAAAGTCCATAACGATTACTACAACAGTTTCGTCATCCAGCCCATGCTGACCGACATTCTCCGCATCATGGAGAAACACAACATGGAAGGGGCCGACTTCCTCCCAACCCAATACAAACGTCTTGCCCGGTACGCCGCCATTCAGGAACGGCAAATCTCGCCGGAAGGCACCTACCCCGTCGTCGGACGCTCCATTACGTACCGCTTCGGCGCATTCCATGCCCTTGCACAAGCCGCGCTTCTGAACAAGCTGCCTTCCGGAGTCACTCCCCAACAGGTTCGCTGTGCCCTGACCGCCGTCATGAAACGCCAGATGGAAGCCCCCAACACCTTCGACAAGAACGGCTGGCTCAACATTGGTTTCTGTGGCAGCCAAATCAATATGGCAGAATATTACATCAATACCGGCAGCCAGTATCTGTGCTCCGCCGTCTTCCTCCCCCTCGGCCTCGCCCCCGAAGCGTCCTTCTGGAAGGCTCCCTGTAAGGATTGGACGAACAAGCAGGCCTGGAGCGGAGGCGATGTCGGCGCCGACCATGCCGACAATTGATCCCGCACACACGCAAAGCTCTCCTCAAACACAAAATCCCCGTGCGCTCTGTTTGGAACCGCACGGGGATCTTCATTGATATCAAGCAACATGAATGGGCTTATTTGCCCAAATCAAGGATGATCTTTCCATTGCGGAACTCTTCCTGAGCTTTTGCGGCAGCTTCGCGGATATCGTCGAGCGCATACACCGAATCCACGGCCTGGCTCAATTCTCCGGAGGCCATCCAGCCTGCCAGGCGGGCGTAGGCAGCTTCGATCTCCTCACGAGGAGACGACTTCAGCCACTGGGTCACCCAAAGCCCTTTGAGGCAGATACCCTTGAAGATCAGGAAGCCGTTCGGCACCTTGATGCTCTTCTTGCTCATCGCGCCAAAGGTAGCCATCGTGCCGCCGGGAGCCAGCATGTCCATCAGGCGCAGGGCGCTTTCTCCACCCACGGCATTGGATGCCAGCAGGGGGCGCACGCCGCCCGTCAATTCCAGCGTCTTCTTCACGACATCCTGCTCGTCTTCGCCGACGACAAGGTCGGCGCCGAGGGTCGTCAGTTCGTCTCGGAGATCATCCGGGCGGCGGACAAAATTGATCGTTTTAACACCCATCTGCTTCGCAATTTGAATCAGGCATCGTCCGACACCGGAGTTGGAAGCATTCTGGACAACCCAGTCGCCGGGTTTGAGATCGACAAAGCCTTCCAGCATACGCAGGGCCGTTAACGGATTCACCTTGAGCATGGCTGCCTGGAAGGGATCCACTTCATCCGCAACCTTAAGAAAAGAGTCCGCCGGGGCCGTCAGGAACCGACTCCACGACCCTATCCCGCGCAACATAATGACACGGTCACCGGAAACAAGGCCGGGAGCCGCCGATTCCTCGACAACTCCATAACCTTCCAGTCCTGCTCTGGAATCGGGAAACACGGGTTTCAACCCATACACCCCTTGCACAAAATTGACATCGGCGGGATTGATCGGCGCCGCAAGCATGCGCACCATCACCTCACCCTTTTGCGGCTCCGTCACCGGCCCGGTCATCACTTGAAGCTTGTCCTGCGGCTGACCACACTCGGAAAAAATCGCGTACTTGTTCTCTTGCATCGTCCTATTTGACAGCGAGTCAACCCGCCGGGTCAAGCATCACCTGTGTTCTGGCAATAAAATCAACGAGAAGGATTCGCCGATGAAAAAACAGAACGAACCGTCTTTTATAAAAAAATCGTAAAATTTTTATCAGTTATTCTTGACCTCGTCTGGATATAGGCTATCCTTCTTCTCCCGTAACCATTAACACCTGATTGCCATGTCCCGTATCTGCATCATCCGAGGCTCTGTCCCGCACACCGGCCGTCGCATTCACCGCTCCGGTCTCGCCAAGAAAAAGGGCGGTATCGGTCGCCACGTGACCAAGACTGTCAATCGTACCGTTTATCCTAATCTTCAAGAAAAACGCATCTGGGTTCCCGAACTGGGCCAGTTCATTCGTATGAAAATCTCTGTGAAAGCCCTGCGTACAATCAATAAGAACGGTGCGTACAACACCCTGAAAAAAGCAGGCCTCCTGTAAAAACATTCTGTCTTCGAACGTTTTTTGAACACTGAGTGCCTGCGGGGGTCCCAACCTACGCAGGTGCTTGTCGTTCCGAAAATAACTTCAATACGGGACGGTCTGTTGAGAGAGGCACCTTGAGGAAAGATTGAAAGGAATCGTATCCTCCTAACGTATTAAACATAGGTTCCGTGCCATAAATCAAAAAGATGAAAGCTCAAACCAAGATTGCCCTTCGAATCAATGACGATAACCCCAATCACCACTTGTGGAATAACCGTGGTGTCTGGTGGTGCCATGTAACAGTCCACAAACCAGACTCCACAGCGGAACGTCTGAGATTTTCCCTGAAAACCCGAGATATTGATAAAGCGCGCGAACGCAGAGATAAAATCTTTGCTTCGATTCAGCGCCACTTCGGTATCGCTGCCTAAAAAGGCATCAGGCAAACGCCAACGGATACCAGGCTCAATCACAGTAGCCGCACACATTAACAAACCCTTTTCAAAAACTGTTCTACCGATTCCGGTAGGGCAGTTTTTCTTTTTTCCTGAATATCCGCTTTGCCAAGTCCGGGAGAAAAACGGTCCCGCCGCATGTAGATGCATCAAAATTAACAGTCACCCAAAGGAAACAACTGACCTACCACCCCCGGAACTTCCTCCGGTGATTCTTCTTGGAAATGCTACAAACATTCGCTAACTTTGGATTCATAGGATTTTTTTCTCTTTTCATGATCTCCTTCCGTCCATCAACTCGCCACGTCATCTTATTGGCAAGTCTCCTGTTGATTTGCGGGGCAATCCTCACACTCCTCTGGCCACGCGAAATCACCTACCACTCCAAATGGACTCCTGAAGAACGGCAGGAAATCGCCGAGATCGCCAATTATTGGAACGATGTGCTAGACGCAGAAACACTGCACGTCATGCCTTCGATGGGCATTGGGTACATGCAAGTCAATTCACCAGAATACGGCTTCATCGCGAATCTCGTTCGCCACCTGCCAATCAAGGCACAGGAATCCATTCAGAAATATATCATCCGCTATAAAGCCAATCATATGCTCCAGAAAAAGCTGAATGTGATTCGCCAAACAGCTAAAACAGGAAATCCCCTCATCTACGATTCAGACTATTGGTCCCTGCTGACACAGGCTTGCGCGACCGGCAAAAACAGGCTTGCCAAACGATTGCTCGAAGAAGGCGCAGACCCCAATCTCAGCTCCCGCTCCGAATCATCCACGCAAGGTTATACGCCCCTGATGTTCGTGTGCATTTCGCCATATCTCAAAAAAGAACCGATTCCTCTGGAATCACGCATGGAACTCGTAAGGGTACTCTTACAGCATGGAGCAGACCCTTACATAACGACCGTAAGCGACCAGAAAGAATTGACTCTTATTGATATCGCCTGTCTTTCAACAGGGACATTCCAGGATCGGGAGCAACTTATTCTCAACCTATTGGATTTGGCGCCCAACTTCAGACTTTTCACCACAGCAGCCACATTGGAGGATTCACGGTCACAAATCCAGTTCCCTTTTTTTATGAGATACTCGAAAGTTGTCCGCAAGCTCGTCCAATCTGGAGCACCTGTCACCATGCCTGACGGGAAATCATACATCTGGAATATCTCATTGTATCGTCCCGATTGTTTTGAAATGGCCAAAGTCTTTCTGGAAGCAGGCCCGGAAAGCAACCGGGAATGGCTCCAGTTGCAACAATCCATACCAACGGCCCCATCCACCCCACCGTGCCATACCAGAAAAGAACTTGCCCAGTTGACACTTGACTTGCTAGCACTTCAATTTCAACCCTCCGAATCCAACATCAAGGAGCTGAATGAATTCCTCCTCTACCTCATCCAGCTTGGTGCCGATCCCGACCAACAGGCAAAACACCTCGAAACACCCCGGACATTGCTTCTCAAAGCTGCTTCATCTCCACACGTTCAAGAATTGTTACAGCACACATTGGGCACATCCAAACCGCCCCCAACAGGCAAAAAAACCTCATGAAATGCACAGCCAGAGTCTGCTGGACTTATTCTTGCGGCCATCGTTTTATTCACTGCCGCCTGGATCATTTTCTCGCAGTCGTCCAACATCACCTATCACCCCAAATGGACACCTGAGGAGCGCCAGGAAATTGGGGGCATCGTTTCCTATTACGAAAATGAATACTCGCCTGATGTTTTTCCGATCATATTGTCTTCCGACAATCAGCTCTCGAAATGGCTCGTTTTCTGCTGGATCACGGAACAGATCCCTCCATCAGGAACAAGGCTGGTAAAACAGCACGGGAAATCCTTCTTAAAGGGTCTCCGTTATCTTCTGCTCTGGCAAGAGACGGAAAGCTGGAAAAAGTCCTCGATCAGTTGCCGGAGCTCCCGGAAGATGAGGAAAGGCCGGAAAAATAAGGGATTCAGAAATTTTTTTGAACATTTCCGGAGAAAAAGTTGTTTCATTATATGCAAGGCAGCTACCGGATACGATCAAAATCTCCTCTCGGGCAGGAAAAAATGCTTTGCTCCAAGTCCGAACGAACCATTTCATAGAACGCAATTATTATGAAAACTCAAACCAAAATCGCACTGCGAATCAACGACGACAACCCCAATCATCACCTCTGGAACAACCGCGGCGTGTGGTGGTGCCATGTCACCGTCCACAAGCCGGATGCCACGGCGGAACGCCTGAGATTCTCCCTGAAGACCCGGGACGTGGAAAAGGCACGTTCCCGCAGGGATAAGATCTTCGCTTCCATTCAGGATCACTTCGGCATCGCTTCCTGATCCTTCTCTAGGGACGACGATCAATAGAGTAGCCTCCACGGAATTTTCCGGGAGAGTATCTTCTTCCAACAGCCGGCAGGTTCGCCTCCGGCTGTTTTTTTATTCCATATTTCGGAGGCAAGCATAAGCATTCCGCTCCGGCATGAAAGATTGCCGGTACCCGGTTCGTAAAAATGCTATGACTCAGCCGGACCTCCCTGCCCTTCCAACCAAGCCACACTACGTTATTCTGGACGGCTTGCGCGGGGTTGCCGCCATCATGGTGGTGATTTTCCACATTTTCGAAGCCAGCGCTACCGATCTGAAGTTTCATACGGACCAAATCGTCAACCACGGCTATCTGGGGGTGGATTTTTTCTTCATTCTCTCCGGATTCGTGATCGGCTATGCTTACGATGACCGCTGGGGAAAAATGAGTTTGTGGGAGTTCTGCAAGCGTCGCCTGACCCGACTCCAACCTATGGTCATCATGGGAATGGTGCTGGGAGCCGTTTTTTTCTATCCTCAGGCCTCGGAGCTTTTTCCCAGTATCGCCGGAACGCCTCTCTGGCTCATGCTGGCGGTGATGGCGGCCGGAAGCCTTCTACTGCCGGTACCTCTTTCACTTGATATCCGGGGATGGCAGGAGATGTATCCGTTGAACGGTCCCGGTTGGACGCTTTTCTTCGAGTACCTGGCCAATATCCTCTATGCCACTCTCATCAGGCGCCTTTCCAATATCTGGCTGGCATTTCTCGTCTTTCTGGCCGGATGTGCCCTGATACACCAGTGCTACACGATGGGCAACAATATCGGAGGATGGAGCCTGACGATTGAGCAACTCCAGGTCGGATTGACCCGGCTTGTCTTCCCGTTCTTCGGCGGTCTTCTACTCTTCCGTATCTGCAAGCCCTCACGGATCAAGCACGCGTTCTGGTGGTGCAGCCTCATCATCATCGGAGTCATGTGCATGCCCCATGTCGGCGGAGAGGAACACTACCATCTCAACGGACTCTACGATGCTTTCTGCATTATTGCAGTTTTCCCATTCGTCGTTTACCTGGGAGCCAGCGGCGTTCTCAGCGGGACATGTTCCAAACGTTTCTGCAAGTTTCTTGGAGAATTGTCGTATCCGCTTTACATTACACACTATCCGTTAATTTACCTCTACACGGCCTGGGTAGCCGACAACAAGATTCCTATAGCCGAGGCCATCCCCTTCGGCGCCCTTGTTCTGGCAAGCAGTATCATTCTGGCTGTCCTCTGCCTGAAACTATACGACGAACCAGTCCGTAACTGGCTCAAAAAACATTGGAATTCCGTGAGACCCGGAGCCATGTGACGGAAAGAATTGTCAGCTCACCCGATGGGCGCTTGAATATTCATCCGCTCCATTTATACTGCGTTGACTATGACGAGTGAAGCCCCTCAATCCGCTGATGCCGAAAAACTGGCGGCAGCCCGCAAACGCAACCTTGATCTGGCTATCTCCCAGATCCAGAAAGACTTTGGTGAGTCCGCCATCATGAGATTGGGCGACACTCACAAGAGCGATGTCGATGTCATCCCGACCGGAAACCTCCTGATTGACCGCGCTCTCGGCGTGGGCGGTTTCGCCCGAGGCCGTATTGTGGAAGTATTCGGTCCGGAATCTTCCGGGAAGACCACATTGACGCTGACAGCCATTGCCCAGGCTCAAAAGGCCGGAGGCCTTGCCGCCTTCATTGACGTAGAACACGCGCTGGATCCCCAGTATGCCTCCCGCCTGGGTGTCAATCTGGACGATCTGCTCGTCTCCCAGCCCAGCTCCGGGGAAGAAGCTCTCCAAATTTGTGAAGCTCTCGTCCGTTCAAACGCCATTGATGTCATCGTCGTGGACTCCGTAGCCGCCCTCGTCACCAGGCAAGAACTGGAAGGCGAAATCGGCGATTCCACCGTCGGCGCGCAAGCCCGTCTGATGTCCGCCGCCCTGCGCAAGCTGACCAGCTTTATCTCAAAGGCTCGCACGGTTTGCATCTTCACCAACCAGATCCGCGAAAAAATCGGCGTCATGTTCGGTAACCCGGAAACGACTCCCGGAGGCCGCGCCCTCAAATTCTACGCTTCCGTCCGCGTCGACATCCGTCGTATCGGTCAGATCAAAGCTTCGGACGGTTCCGTCAGCGGCAACCGTACCAAATTGAAAGTCGTCAAGAACAAGGTCGCGCCTCCCTTTACGGAATGCGAATTCGATATCATGTACAATGAAGGCATTTCCTCCGTTGGCAGCCTGCTCGATCTCGCCATGGAATACGATATCATTCAGAAGCGAGGCTCCTGGATTAGCTACAACGGCAACCAGATCGCCCAAGGCCGTGACGCAGCCAAGGAAGCCCTCAAGAATAACGCCGAGCTGTATGCCGAAATCGAAACCCTCGTCAAGCAGAAGCTGGACGAGAAGCAAGGCAAATAAATCTTACGAAAACACCGTAAAGATTTTCTCCTGAAAACAAGGTCGTTCCGCATTTCCGGAGCGGCCTTGTCGCATTTCAGGATTCGGACACAAGGTTTCAGGCCGACTTCAAGATGGGGGAACCATTTTTCTCGCTTATCCCCCCCAAAAAAAGAAACCGCTGTGCCGTCTATGGTGGTGAGCCACGTTCCCGTGTCTCAGTAGGGCGGGGACTTCCGCCATTCTTCTGAAGTATCCGCAAGGGACGGTTCATAGGAACAACGGGGCTGCCCCCATTATAATGTACTATCGGTTCGGGCCACCCGACCATTCGGCGACGCACACAGCAGTCATGAAGTAAAATAAGGTGACAGCTCGTAAAAATCAAAACAATTTTGATCCTTCACGCGTTAGACGTCATGGCAACCCGGGGCAATAGGAGAGATAGATCCCGGAGCTCCTTGTTTGTGAATGGGATTTGAAAGAAAAAGGGAGGATCTCCTGTATCTATAGTATGGTAAAAATATCCTTCATCCTTCTGCTTTCAACTATGACAGCCGGCCTCGTTTCCGGCGAACAGGAACCTCTCGCCAATATACCGCGCCATGGTATTACCCAAGAGATATGGGAAAGGCAACGAGGCAGTTCCGTTGCCGACATGACCCAAACGGAAGCCTACAAAAATGGGAAGCCAACGCGAACGAGTATTGTCAAAGAGTTGGATATTGATTCCCTCGGAGAAGAGTACGGAGCTCGCTACACTGCGATCCTCACTGTTCCCCGGAGCGGCAATTACACATTCTGGCTGTCTGGAGACGATACCGCCGAATTGTGGCTGAGTACCGGTGGCGATCTGGAAAAAATTGCCGGCCTAAACGTGTATACACCGCGTAAATCATTCAGGAACGATGCCAAATCACAACCGATCAGGCTGGAACAAGGCAAGAAATACAAGCTTCAAGTCTTGCATAAACAGGCCGGAGGAAACGATCATCTGACCGTCGCCTGGCAATGTGACGACAAACCAAGGGAAATCATAGGAACGGACTGCCTAACCCCCATCCTTGACGATTCCCAGAAAAAATCACTGGCGAAAACGTCCGCCCTTGACCAGCACAGAAACAAGCTCCAACGGGAATTGGCCAGCAAAAATGAAACAAACATTTCCGAGTGGCTCGACAATCTCTCCGACTCGGATCAGAAAATCGTCGCACATATCCTCCTTCAAAAGGAAAAATCCCTGGGTTCCCTATCTCCCGACAAACGCAAGGCCAACCTGAAAGCCTTCGCGACACTCGCCCAAGGCATCGTTCCCACAACCGACAAACCAATCAAAAATCCGGCAGCCAAGCGCCTCCTGTATCTGGAGGAAAAATATCTGGAATCGCTCACCCAGGACGAACTCAAAGCTTATGGCCCTCACCGTCTGGCACATATGCTGGGTGAAATTCCGAAGGATGCCAAAGCTGTCAGAAAAACAGTTCTTCTCTCGTCAAAAGGAGACAAGTGGGATCGTGAAATGGTATCTACCGGGGTTTATGCCCTGCCGGGAACCCCTATCACAGTGACCCTGCCTCCCGAATTGGCAAATGCCGCGCTGGAATTGATCATCGGCCACCATGTCCATGCAGGCATCCACCAAGATCCGCCTCTAACCAGCACGCCGAATACAACACGTCGGTTTCCGTTGAAAGGAACCAGAATTACGGCTATCTCTCCGCACGGAGGGATCGTCTTCATCCAGGTCCCCAAGGATGTCGCCCTGCAAAACGCTCCCGTGATTTTCGAGAATGTTCTGGAAGCCCCGCGATTCATCTTGGGCAAAACGGACAACGAAACTTGGAAAAAACTCCGGGAAGCTCCTGCTCCGTGGGGCGAACTTATTTCCGAAAACCTGTTGCTTCTCGTCAAATCGGACGATCTTCGCAAGCTGGACGATCCGACATCCCTGATGCAATGGTGGAATGAAAACTGCCGCCGCCACCAGGACTTCTACGCCTATTATCCCGGTTATCCCTTCCGCATGCATGCCAGCCTATACCCTCGTGAAGGCTACGCCTACTGGCCGTTGGAATGGCAACCGAAGAATATCGTACGCCTGCTGGATCTCGACGAGATGAAAACCAGAAACGACGGCCTCTTCCTCCACGAACACGGGCACCATGGAGACCCCGATGAAATTATCGTCGGCTACTGGGGAGAATCCACCTGCAACTGGGCCGGATACTATATGAAATCCTTGGAAGACTTCGACTGGAAGGATTCCCCGGATACACACATGCGCAAGCTCTTCGACCCCTCGGACAAGGCCCATGAAGAAATCAAGCAGGAAGGTTGGTACAAGATCTCTACCAAGGGAACCCACCACTGGTCCTACCCTATTACAAGCATGATGCTGGGACATACGGTGGACTTCGGCTGGCAACCGCTCAAAAACACGATCAGAAGGATGCGTAACCATGAAGATCCCATGTACAAATGGGACTTCGTCCAAGGCGACATGAATGATCAGAATGTGCGCGACCAGGCAAAGATCGATCGCTATCTCATCGGCCTTTCAGAAGAATGCCAGAGGGATGTCCGTCCATATTTCGCTCATTTTAAGTTGAAGCCATCCGCCGGAGCCGCCGAATATCTTGACAAAAAAGCCTTCCCGAAATGGGATTTATCCTACCTTCCCATGGATGCCGCCCTCACGACTCCGTCAAATATGCCTTTAACGATTCCCAATCCCGGACAATCCGTTCTGAGCATGGCCGGCCCCACGAAAATCAGCTGGAACACACGTACGGTTAACGGTGGAATCGTCAGAGTATCCCCCACTGGTGATGTGGTGTATACCCCCAAGCAAGGATTTTCCGGAGAAGACCGCATCTCCTACGTGCTGAAGAATCCGGTCGGAACCTCGCCTGTCAAATACCTCCCAGTCAATGTAGGCCAGTAGAAATGTCCTCCGTCCTTCTCATCTTTTTCCGATCACAAGAAAAAGGGAAGGACGGAGAAAAAAGAATCAGGAGGCAGTGATACCGCCCTTTTCGTCATCCAGAATCCCCGACTTTTCCAGGTAATAATCGTAACCGCCGGCATATGTCGTAACCGTACCCTGATTCACGTGGAGAGTCTTCTCTGCCAATGAACGGATGAAGTGAACATCGTGCGAAATGAAGACAAGAGTCCCCTCGTAATGCTTCAACGCCTGCACGAGTGCCTCGACGGACAAGAGGTCAAGGTGGGTTGTCGGTTCGTCCATCAGCAGGAGATTCGGAGGATCAACCAGGAACTTGACAAGACTCAGACGAGATTTTTCCCCACCGGAAAGTACTTGAACCCGTTTCTGTACGTCAGCCCGCCGGAAAAGGAAGGATCCGAGAATCGAACGGGCTTCCTCCTCGCGGATTTCATCACTGCACTTCATGATTTCCTCCAGCACCGTGTTGTCCGGATTGAGATTTTCCGAACGCGTCTGGGAAAAATAGCCGATGCGAGTCGTCGTCCCAGGGATGCGTTTACCCGCATTCACGGGCACAATTCCGGCAAGGATTTTCAGCAGGGTGGATTTACCGGCTCCGTTCGGACCGACCAGGACGATACGGTCTCCACGCTCAATCAACAAATCCAGGTTCTTGTAGACCTGGACGTCACCGTATGCTTGCCCGACTTTTTCCAGTTCCATCACCTTCTGAGTACTGCGTTGAGGTTGCGGGAAATTGAATTTGAAGACCTTGCGAATGGCCTTCGGCCTATTCACCAGTTTCATGCGTTCCAGTTGCTTAACGCGGCTCTGGACCTGGCCCGCCTTGGAAGCCACGGAACGAAATCGGTCGATAAACTCCTGAATGTGTTCAATTTCCTTCTGCTGATTGCGATAGGCGGCCTGGAGTTGTTCATAACGTTGTTCCTTGAGTTCCAGAAAGCGGCTATAATTGCCACGGTAGGGAACAAGTTCTTCGTCATCAATATCGTAGACAGTTTCGACGAGCTCGTCCATAAAGTCACGGTCGTGTGAAATCAGAAGGATAGCTCCGGGATAATTCTTCAAATATCGCTGGAGCCAGAGGAGGGACAAGAGATCCAGGTGGTTGGTCGGTTCATCCAGCATGAGCAGATCCGGCTCCATCACCAGCAATTTGGCAAGGTGGGCACGCATGACCCAGCCGCCGGACATTTCGCGGGCAGGACGATCGAAATCGCTATCGCGGAAGGAGAGCCCTTTGAGAATCTTCTTGGCTTTCGGCTCCAACTGGTACCCATTGGCGGCACTAAAGGTATCCATGGCATGGGCATATTCCTCCGTACTCATACGACCACTCTGTTCCGAGACCTTGATGACACGAAGGGCGGCAGCCAATTCCGGCGTTACGCCCATCGCGATTTCAAGAACCGTCTCATCGCGGGGATCGCCCGCCTCCTGAGGCAAATAGCCGATCACTCCATATTCATCCGTGCTAATGGATCCCTCGTCGGGCGTATCCTCGCCAAGGATCATGCGGAACAGAGTGGATTTGCCCGCGCCATTGGGACCGACCAGGGCGACACGTTCCCCCCAGTTGATCGTCATATCCGTTTCCCGAAACAGGGTCCTTCCGGCGTGCGCTTTGGTAAGTTTCTTGATTGTCAGCATGATAAATAGAGTAAAGCGACTTCAGCATAGGTAGGGATGGGACTTCAAGCAAGCATCGGGACAGATCAGGACACAAATTCATCTTTCTCCCTTTGGAATTTTCATATGGAAATGGTAGTTTCCCTTCCGATCTTATGCCTTACCGTCTGTTCATTACCATCCTGGCTCTTTTCTGTGTGTGGAATATCACATCGTGCTGCCAGGCTCCGCCGAAGGCATACGACACCAGCCCTTACGTCACCGCCAAAATCAGCGAGCTGCAACAGGACTTTCTGAAACTTCTGCCTCCGGGCCAAGCCCAAAAAACAGCCGCCAAAGAAGAAGCCTACTGGCTCGCCGACACGGCATACATTCAGTCCGCCAATATCGCCCGCAGCAATAACGCCATGTTTTTCGGGTGGATCAATAACATCATGGTCAACAGCCACATCCTGGACCGTGGCCTCTGCTATCACTACCAGCAGGATTTGTTCCGGGAACTTCGCAGACGCCGCCTCGACTATTTCACTCTGGGTCTCACCGTGCGCGACAAAGGCAAAGGCAGCTCGCATAGCTGCGTATACGTCAATGCCAAGGGCAAAGGACTGAAAGATGCTCTTGTCCTTGATGCATGGATCCATTGCGGACACCTCTCTATCATCCCTCCGGAAAAACGAGGCGACAACTGGCAGGAAGACCGCGCATGGCAGGATTACGCCGAACGCGCCTTCCCGGAAGAACACACATATCCCTTCCATTCCTATATCAGGGAAACCGGTCGGAATCCCTAGGAATAGGAGCCGCCATCCTGGTTGCGATGCCGTAAAATCCCACTTTCCTGCTTGCCAGCCCGAGTGGTTTTCCTCAGGATAGAGATGAGGAAAGGATGGGGCGAGTTGAAATTATTGAACACATAATTAAAATGTTAGCATCCCTACGCACATGGCTGTTTTCCGCAGTAGTTCTGACCATAGCCGGTTCGGCCGAAGCGAGCGGAGCCATGACTCTGGATGCTCCGCACCTGTTTTCCCTACCTCTTCCGGGGGGAATTGAACTGCCCTTTTCCAACTCGACAGTCATGCTGTTTCTGGCAGTCTGTGTAATCAGCCTGATTGTATGGCTTGGAACGCGGAAGATGGAATTAATCCCCCACGGAATCCAAAACGTCATTGAAGCCATCTACGAGGCTCTTTATAACTTCGTCCAGGGAATCCTGGGCCCCTATCTGACTCAGAAATACTTCTGGTATTTCGGGACTATTTTCATCCTGATCCTGTGCAGCAACTACATGGGGTTAATTCCCGGGGTAGGTATCGTTACGACAGTCAATGATGCCGGAGTCGTCGTTCCCGCATTTCGTGGGGCAAACGCAGACATGAACACCACGCTCATGCTGGGGCTGTTTTTCGCCGTCCTATGGTTCATCTGGAGCATCCGGGAACAGGGGATCAAACACTTCCTGCTTCACATTTTCGGTCCCAAGGGAGGAGTCAAGGGCATTATGGGATTCCTCCTCGTCCCGATTTTCCTCTTTGTCGGCTTGGTAGAATGCCTCAGTATCATGATCCGCCCGATTGCCCTGGCCGCCCGTTTGTTCGGCAATATCTTCGCGGGAGAAACCATCATTGAGCATATGTCCGAAATAGGGGGCCCCATCGCCAGCACCCTTTGCGTCCTTCCGTTCATGGCCATGGAAATACTCATCGGGTTCATCCAAGCGCTCGTTTTCGTCTTGCTGACAGCTATTTTCCTGAAACTGCAGGTAGGTGACTCGGTTCCGGATCATTCCTCCGATGCACCACTGAAAGAAGGAGGATCCTGACAGCAAAGGACCGTCATTTTCCATCACCGGATCATGGGCAAACTGTGAGGGTGATTCGACAACAACCAATAAATAGAGACCAAATAAAATGATTGAATACGTTCCCATGCTTGCCGAAGTAGCAGGCAATATTCACAACATCGGCTTCGGCCTTTCCACCATCGGTGCCGGCATCGGTATCGGCATCATCGGCGCCAAGGCTGCGGAAGCAACCGGACGCAACCCTTCCTCCTTCTCTTCCGTCATGGTTATTTCCATTACTCTGGCGGCTCTTATTGAAGGGGTTGCCCTGATCTCCATTTTCGTTAACTAAGCGGATTCGGTATCGTCCGGTCAGGAATACAATGCTGACCGGACGATTGACCCCGTATTCTTTTTCTTCAATTATGATCGTTACTATTCTCGCCGATGCCGGCAGTCAGTCCTGGAACCCGTTCGCTTCATTCGGTGTAACGAGTTGGGAGCCTCTTGTCTCCAACCTGATTGCCTTCATCCTGATGATCATCATCCTGCGCATTTTTGCCTTCAAGCCGATCCGGGAAATGCTCCAGAAGCGAAAAGACCGCATCGCCGAAGCCGAATACATGCGTGCCGAAAGCGAACGTAAACTGGCCTCTGTCCAGAAGGAAGCCAAGGAGATACTCGTCAAAGCCGGTCAGGAAGGCCAGGAACAGGTCGTCAAGGCCAAGGAAGCAGCTTCCAAACTACTCCAATCCAAGGAAGAAGAGGCAGCCCGTATGGCACGCGACATGATCGCCCGTTCGGAAGAAGCCGTTGCCATCGAGACCAAACAGGCACGGGAAGAACTCAAAAAAGACTTTGTCCGCATGGTAGCGCTCGCCACAGCCCAGGTTTCCGGCAAGGTGCTGACAGACGAAGACCACAGGCGCATTAACCAGGAATTGATCCAGGAGATCAAATCCTGACACCATCTCCCCTTTTCCCTCTATTTCATTCAGGCGAAACTTCATCATGAAAATTTCGAAGGACACCCAGACCAAGGCACGCAGGCTCCTGAAGCTATGTATGGTAAACGGCTTTCTTGATCATGCTCGCGTCCGGACAATCACCCGGACTCTGGCCGAACGAAAGCCGAGAAACTACCTGCCCCTTCTCTCGGCATTCGCTAATCTCGTCCGTCTCGAACTCGCCAAAAAAACTGTCACCGTACAAAGCGCCGTCCCTCTGACAGATGCGGAAAAATCCGACATCGCATCCGGGCTGGAACAAAAATACGGACCGGGCCTGGACTATGGCTGGAGTATCCTCCCCGAATTAATCGGCGGCATTCATCTTCAAATAGGCGACAACGTACTGGACGGTACTTTGAAAACGCGCATCGACAAACTCCGCCAATCCGTCGAATCCCTTCATTTCTGATTTCCCTCCCCCCTAACCAATTTTCCTCCAATACAATTCCATGAACAGCATTCTTCAAGAACTGGAAGCTGAAATCACCAAGGCCAGCACAGCAATCAACCAGGAAAACGTAGGTGTCATCCGGACGGTTGGTGACGGCGTTGCAAAAATCGAAGGCCTGAGCAACGTCATGCTAAGTGAAATGATCGATTTCCCCGGCGGAGTTAAAGGCATGGCCATGAATCTGGAAGAAAACGAAGTCGGGGCCATCATCATCGGCGACGATTCCGGATTGAAGGAAGGGGATGAAGTCAAAACCACCGGGAAACTCCTTTCCGTGCCCGTTGGTCGCGCCCTGCTCGGACGCGTCGTCAGCACCCTCGGAGAACCGTTGGACGGCAAAGGCCCAATTGCAGCCGAAGCCTGGTATCCCGTAGAAAAAATTGCCTCGGGCATCATCTCTCGTGAACCCGTTTCCGTACCCGTCCAGACGGGGATTCTGCCTGTGGATGCCATGATTCCGATTGGCCGAGGCCAGCGTGAATTGATCATTGGCGACCGTTCCACCGGTAAAACAGCCATTGCCTTGGACACGATGATTGCCCAGGGAGAACAAAACCGCAAAGCCGAAGCAGGACTTCTGCCCGGTCATCGTCCCCTCTACAATATCTACGTTGCCATCGGCCAGAAGAGATCCAAAGTCAAACGCCTCATCACCAAGCTTGAAGAAACGGGCACCATGCCCTATTCCATCATCGTCGTCGCCTCCGCTTCGGATCCTGCCGCCATGCAGTACCTGGCTCCCTATGCCGGCTGTGCCATGGGCGAATATTTCATGGACCAGGGAGAAGACGCCCTGATCGTCTATGACGACCTTTCCAAGCATGCCGTAGCCTATCGTCAAGTATCCCTCATCCTGCGTCGTCCATCCGGACGCGAAGCCTACCCCGGCGACGTGTTCTATCTGCACAGCCGCCTTCTGGAACGTGCAGCCCGCCTGAATTCCGCCCATGGAGGAGGCTCCCTGACAGCTCTACCCATTATTGAAACCCAGGCAGGCGACGTATCCGCCTACATCCCGACCAACGTCATTTCTATCACGGACGGCCAGATTTTCCTCGAAACGGATTTATTCTACCAAGGGGTGCGGCCGGCCATTAATGTCGGTATTTCCGTCTCCCGCGTCGGATCCGCCGCCCAGACCAAGATCATCAAAAAACTGGCAGGTTCGCTGAAACTGGACCTCGCCCAGTACACGGAACTCCAGGCTTTTGCCCAGTTCGGCTCAGATCTGGATCCCTCCACAAAAGCCAAACTGGAACGAGGCAGCCGCATCGTAGAAGTTTTCAAACAGAAACAGTACGAACCCATGTCCCTTGGTCTGGAAGCCGGCGTCCTTTACGCCATGCAGAAGGGTTACATGGACGACGTTCCCGTCAACCGGATCAAAGAATTCCAGATCGCTCTGGAAACGGATCTTCAGGACAAGCACGAAGATCTGCTTGAAGAAATCAACCGCGTCAAGGAACTCACGGAGGACATCGACTCCAAGCTCAAACAGGCAATCGAAAGTTTCAAGGCCATCTGGTCCTGATCCAGGCAGGAACCGTACCAAATTAAGCCATTATGGGAAATTCAAGAGACATCCGGCGGAGAATCAAATCCGTCAAGAATACATCGCAAATTACACGTGCGATGCAAATGGTAGCATCCGCCAAGATGCGGCTCGCCCAAGACCATGCTCTCAAGGGAAGATCCTATATAGGCGCCCTCGCCGAAGCGCTCTACCACCTTCGGGACGAAATCGCGGAGCAATCCAACCCCCTCCTGCGCGACAACCATTCCGATGTAGAACTGGTACTCGTCGTCAATACGGATCGCGGTCTCTGCGGCGGATTAAACGTGAACCTCTTCAAAGAAGTCCGCTCCCAGGTATCTCCCCAGGCCCATTTTGTCACTCTGGGCCGCAAATTGAATGCCACATTCGCCCGCGTCGGTGCCATCATCGACGCAACCTGGAGTCTGAGCGAGCCACTGCAACTGTTAGAACTCCGCCCCGTCTTCGACTACCTCATGCAGCAATTCCTGCACGGGGAATACGGACGTGTTCTGGTTGCATTCCCGTCTTTCGTCAACACCATGGTGCAGAAGCCGGTCATTCGCCAGCTCTTCCCGATTGATACGGAAGCCCTCAAGGCACTCGTCCAGGAAGGCGGACATGCCTTGCGCGATCAAGACGAGCAGCCCTACAAGCTGGAGCCCTCCCCCCACGAAGTCCTGAAAACTCTTCTCCCCCTCTACCTCTTCTATATCCTTGTCCAGATCGTACTGGAGGCACGGGCATCCGAACAATCCGCCCGTATGGTTTCCATGAAGGCCGCTACGGAAAACGCCCATGGTATCATTGATGACCTGACGCTGGAATACAACAAAGCCCGCCAAGACCAGATCACCAACGAACTTCTGGAAATCACCACCGCCATGAAAGCCATGGAATAACAGATCTCCGGCATTTCTGATCCTTTCAAACACTCATTTCAAGTTACCAATTTTCACCCCCATCCTCACCGTCTCATTATGAATACAGGCATCATCGTCCAGATCATCGGCGCCGTGGTTGACGTGGACTTTTCCCAGGCTCCGTCGATTCCCTCCCTTCTGAATGCGTTGGAAGTCGACCTCGTCGTTGACGGAAAACCCAAAACACTCGTCCTGGAAGTCCAGCAGCACATCGGCGACGGCTGGGTACGCACCATCGCGATGAGCTCCACGGACGGTTTGCGCCGGAGCATGCCCGTACGCGACACGGGAGCTCCCATCCAAGTACCCGTCGGAGAAGGAACACTGGGCCGCATCTTCAATGTCCTCGGCAACGCCGTGGACGAACGGGGCCCTGTCAAATACGACAAAAAGTACTCCATCCACCGTCCCGCTCCCTCCCTGGCAGAACAAGCCAACAGTACCGAAGTGCTCGAAACCGGGATCAAGGTCATCGATCTGATCTGCCCTTTCCTGAAAGGCGGCAAGGTCGGCACATTCGGCGGAGCCGGTGTCGGCAAGACGGTATTGATCATGGAATTGATCAACAACATCGCCAAGGCGCGAAGCGGCCTCTCCATCTTTGCCGGCGTCGGCGAACGTACGCGCGAAGGAAACGACTTGTACAACGAAATGATTGAATCCGGCGTCATCAACATCGAGGATCCGGAGCAATCTAAAGTAGCCCTCGTTTACGGTCAGATGAACGAACCCCCGGGCGCCCGTCTCCGTGTTGCACTGTCCGCTCTGTCTATGGCGGAATATTTCCGCGACGAAGAAGGCAAGGACGTGCTCCTTTTCATTGATAACATCTTCCGCTTCTCGCAGGCCGGCTCCGAAGTATCCGCCCTGCTGGGACGTACTCCCTCCGCCGTGGGCTACCAACCCAATCTGGCCGAGGAAATGGCCAACCTGCAGGAACGTATCACCTCGACCCAAAAAGGCTCCATCACCTCCATGCAGGCCGTTTACGTGCCTGCAGACGACTTGACGGACCCGGCGCCAGCTACCACATTCGCCCACCTGGATGCCACCGTCGTACTGGAACGCAGCCTGGCGGCACAAGGCCTGTTCCCTGCCGTTGAACCGTTAGCATCCACCTCTGCCGCTCTTTCTCCGGAAATCGTCGGAGAAGAGCACTATCGCGTGGCGCGCGGCGTACAGCAGATCCTCCAGCGCTACAAAGATCTTCAGGATATGATCGCCATCCTCGGCATGGACGAACTCTCTGAAGAAGACAAGCTGGTTGTTGGCCGCGCCCGTAAAATCCAGAAATTCCTCTCCCAGCCCGTCCATGTCGCAGAAGTCTTTTCCGGCATTCCGGGCGAATACGTCCCCTTGTCCGAAACCATCCGGGGATTCAGTGAAATTCTTGCCGGCAAATGGGACAATATTCCCGAAGGAGACTTTTTCATGAAGGGTAATATCGACTCCGTTATCGCCAAAAAGGAACAGTCCTAACGACATCCACCTGCCATCCTCATGCCAATCAGCCTTGAAATTGTTACGCCGCTAGGCGTTGCCCGTTCCCTGGACACCGAATACGTTTACGTCCCGGGCGCACAAGGAGAACTGGGCATTCTTCCGGGACACGAGCCCCTGATCACGATCATTTCCCCCGGAGAACTGCGCTGCAAGCCCGCCGGAACGGAACAAGAGGAATTCCTCGTAGTCGGCAACGGCTTTCTCCAAGTCGTCAACGACCGTATTACCGTCGTCACCGACTTGGCCTTGGAGGATGCCCAAATCGACGAGCATAGCGTAGAAAAAGCCATCGCCGCCGCCAAGGAAGCCTTGAAAGAACGTGAAACCATGTCCCGTGAAGAACAAGCCCGCTACGAAGCAAATCTCGCCAAGCAGCTAGCCGTTCTAAGCTTCAAAAAGAGAAAGAACAGGTAAAGGCTGTTCTGTTGAACGAAACCAGAAGACTTCGTGTCCAACCAGGTAAAGCAACCGAAATGGACAGTTGCCTGGAAATCTAATATTCCCCGTTACCACTATGTTATGGAATGATCGATTTGAAGCCCTGTTTCGTGAATCCGTCGCCCGCTTCCAAGAGGGGCAACACAACATCGAAACCTTTTTTACGGAACGCGAAAAAGCTTTTCTAGCCACCATCGGCTACAAGCCGAGGGAAATGTTCGACTTTGTTGAGGACTACGCCCAGGAAGGAGTGCCCACTCCATCCACGGCCCTTCTTGTTGCCGCAGTCCGGCGCGATTACTTCCTGACGATCCAGAAGGGGCAGCCGGATCTATCAGAACCGGTTACGGTCAATCAGCTCCCCACCTTCGGAGACCAGCTCCAGGACATTGCCTACCTTCCACGCATTATCAAGAAGGCAGAAGCCAAGCTGCGCGGCACTCTGGATCCGGACGTCATGTTCTGTTGCGGAGGAGACCGTAATTTCCTGCGTGAACACGGCAATATCCACCCGGCGGATTTTCTGAGAGTCGTCTGGGCAGCCGACAAAGATGAATCCAAAATAGCCGCCTACGTCAAAGCTGCCATGAGAGAGGCCGAATCTTGAGACTTCCCTACAAATTCAGTCTTGCAATTTTGAAGGGAAAATCCTAATAGATAAAACCGTTCGTTTGCCGGTTTCCAAGAAAAGAAGCCTGCATTCCTATTGACTCTAATTATCCCAATCTATCATGAATATCCAAACTGCCGTCCTTTGTGACTATGCCGCCGACTACCAAGGCAAACTTTGCTTCCAAGGTGCATTCGATACGCTTTTTGCCCAGAACACTCCCGTGATCCATCCGATGTGCTCCCTGGCTCTCCGCATCTGCATGACGCCCGAAGATGCCGGCGACCACAAGCTCGGTATTTCTGTCGTAGATGAAGACGGCAAAGCTCTTGATCCGGAACGCATGCCTATCACAGGCGATTTGACGGTGGCCCTTCCCGAAGGAGCTTCCTTCTTCACCCGCAACCTGATCATGAACTTCCAAGGATTGCGCTTTGAAAAACCCGGTGATTATTCCGTCGACATCGCTCTTGATGGCGACATCATCTGCCGCGTTCCCCTGCGCGTCGTCAAAGTCGACGCCCCCCAGGCCTAAGCATTCCGGCTTTTTCCCATGGCGGGTTTCCGACTTTCATGTCGGAGACCCGCTTTTTTTATCCACGGAAAACGGAGAAGCTTGGAGTATCCGGCAAGTCCCGCCACAAAAAACTGCGACGCCCTGCTTCAAGAAACAGGTACGCCGCAGTTGTTCAAAATAATTTCAGAGAAGGCGCGCCGGAATTATCCGTTAACACGACCAAGATAGGTGCCGTCTTCCGTTTTAACGGAAATACGTTCGCCGGGCTTAATGAACAGAGGAACCTGGACAACGAGTCCCGTAGTCATTTTAGCCGACTTGTACACGTTGTTTGCAGAATCGCCTTTAACACCTTCGGGAGCTTCTTCCACCGTCATGGTGATCGCAGCCGGCAGCTCAATTGAACAAGCCGTACCGTCCGTAAACAGGAGAATATAGATCTGGCCTTCCATCAGGTAGTCCTTGACGGGCTCGACAATGTCTTCCGTAACGGTTACATCTTCGAAGGTTTCGGGTTCCATGAAATGGTAGCCCATACCGTCTACGTAGCTAAATTCGTATTCTTCACGAGCCAAATTCACGCCTTCCAGAGATTCGTTGGAAGTCATGCGGAGATTGTACACTTTCTTGGAAGAAATACTGCGGATGGTCATCTGCACATAGGATGCCATGCGAGGCGGGCACTTGTGCTCCATGTTGGTGACAACACAAACGTCATTGTTATAATTGACGGCGTGGCCCTTGCGAAGGTTGATTACGGGTACTTTTGCCATTGCGCGGGGAGGATAAACGCACGGAATCAGGCAGTCAAGTTTTTGCAAGCTTAAAATGCAAATTCCGACACCATTTGTTTTTGAAAAAGCTCACTCCCCCCTGTCGACTTCCACCAGTTCCAGCAATCCTTTGGTTTCAGGCCTGTTGCGAATCATAACACGACTCAGATACCGGTGACAGGCAGGCTTCCTATAGTATCCGGCAACGAATTCTCCCGTTGTCTTGATCCGGAGAATATACCGGTACGATCCCTCCTGGATTTCTCCTGGCATGGCTTTGGCTCGAGGAACGGCTCCAACACGCAGGCACCATTCCCTCCACTGCCTGCCATGCCCCTGTTCACGGGAATGAACCCACGCCAGGGCATGAGAGATTTCATGGAAAACCGTGTCGATAATTTGTCCGGAATTATCGGAATTGAGTTTGACGAAGTGCCTGGAAAGAGTAATAAGCTGGTCCTTGTATCGGCAGGATCCCAGTCTTCTCCGGGCACGATCCCAGCGGAACGACCAGTTCACCAGCCCCCAACGGTTCAATTCATCGCGAACAAACCGCTCAATCTCTCCTTCGCCGGAGAACGAGGGATGCGTGTCTCTTTCTGCTGCCATGCCGGTGTATGCTACTCCGATCCATTCCGGCTACCATGTCGAATTCATGACATGGCGGCTTTCCACCTTTCCCTCCAACTCCCATGAACGCACCTCCCCCAGCCTCTCCTTCCCAGCGTATCGCAGCCATAGATGCCTTGCGCGGATTCGACATGTTCTTCCTCACCGGAGGCCTTTCCATCTTTCTGGCAGTTTCCCGCCTTGCCTGGAATCCCGTACCGGAATGGCTTGCCTATCATACACGCCATGTTCCGTGGATCGGATTTTCCGCGTGGGATCTCGTCATGCCTCTGTTCATTTTCATCGTCGGATCGGCCATGCCGTTTTCCATCGGCAAGGCTATGGGACAATCTCCGAAGTGGAAAATCTATCTGAAGATTCTGAAAAGAGTCGTACTCCTTTTCCTCCTCGGCATGGTAGCGCAGGGCAACCTGCTCTCCTTTCAACCGGATCGTATCCACCTGTTCTGCAACACCCTTCAAGCCATTGCCGGCGGATATCTGATTGCTGCCATCTGCATGCTTCACCTGCCCCGTTCCTGGCGTCCCTGGATCGCCTTGGTTCTGCTTGCCGTCTATGCCTTGGTTCTGCAATTCATTCCATATGGCGGAAACCCTGCCGGAACTCTGGAGCCCGACAACAACCTTGCCCTCTATATCGACAAGACTCTGGAGGGACGCTTCCAGGACGGCACCAACTATGCCTGGATCCTGCCTCAGCTTTCTTTTGGCGCATTGACTCTTTTGGGAGTATGGGCGGGAGACATTCTCAAACATGGAACGGGGCATGCCCAAAAGGTGGCAATGCTTGCGACGGCAGGAGCATTATCCCTGGGACTCGGCTATGCCTGGAGTCTGCAGCTTCCTATCATTAAGCATCTGTTCACCAGCTCCATGGTTCTATGGGCGGCAGGATGGTGTTTCCTTCTTCTGGCAGTTTTCTACATCATTGCCGATATTCTGAAACAAAACTGGCTCTTCTTTCCCTTGAAGGTTATCGGGTGCAACGCCATTTTTGTCTACATGTGGACATGTGTTTGCCCCCCGGAGGGTAATTTGTCCCGGGCTCTATTTGCGGGGTTCAGCTCCTGCTTCGGCAATGCCTCCAACTTTGTTTTCCAGCTCTGCAACTATGCGCTCATTTGGGGGATCCTGTACTTTCTCTATGCGAAAAAGACATTCATCAAAATCTGATCTGTCGGTTCAGGAGTGCAAAAACATCAGACCATCAATTAAGTATATACGCACTAAATCCCGATTTCTTTCAAAAAAAATGCTTTGATCTCAAAAAACACATTTTGTGTGTATTAACGGCATTTTTCTATTTGCAGAAGGAGGGCAAATCATCCTATATGGTTCTTTACCATGATCTCTAATAACTCTTCTCGACGTTTGTTTCTGAAACAGGCTCTCGCCATCTCGGCAGCAGCCTCCGTACCAACCTTCTGGATTCCGAAGTCCTACGCCGCCACACCGGGTGGACGTATCATCAGCCCGAACGATAAAGTCAACCTTGCCCTCATCGGCATTGGCAACCGGGGTGGAGAAATAGGCCTTGCCATGAACTCCACCGGCCTCTGCAACATCGTCGCCCTGTGCGATGTCGACATGGGCGCGCCCCATACGCGCAAGCTGATGTCCAAGTTCCCTGACGCACCTCGTTTTCAGGATTTCCGCAAAATGTTCGACAAAATGTCGGACAAGATCGATGCCGTCTGCATCGGTGTTCCGGATCATAGCCACTTCCCCATTACCATGGAAGCCATGGCCCGCGGCAAACATGTCTATGTGGAAAAGCCCATGGCCCGTACATTCCAGGAAATCGAACTCATGATGAAGGGAGCCGATAAATTCGGCGTCGTCACCCAAATGGGCAACCAGGGCCATTCGGAAGGCAACTACTTCCAGTTCAAAGCCTGGAAGGAAGCTGGCATCATCAAGGACGTTACCGCTATCACGGCCCACATGAACTCCGCCCGCCGCTGGCACGGCTGGGATCCAAAAATCACGCACATGCCCCTGGGCGAACCTGTCCCCAAGACGCTTGACTGGGACACATGGCTGAGTGCCGTCGCCCACCATGACTACAACCACGATTACCACCTCGGCCAATGGCGTTGCTGGTACGACTTCGGCATGGGAGCCCTCGGCGACTGGGGCGCTCACATTCTCGACACCGCCCACGAATTCCTTGAACTGGGGCTTCCCTATGAAGTCAACCCGTTGATGTTAAAGGATCATAATCCTTTCTTCTTCCCAATGTCCTCCACCATCCTGTTCCGCTTTCCGGAACGCAGCGGCATGCCTCCCGTGGATATTACCTGGTACGATGGTGTCGATAACATCCCCGCTGTGCCGGAAGGCTATGGGGTCTCCGAAGTCGATCCCAACATACCCACCGTCGCCGGCGGCAAACTCCAACCAGCCAAGCTGAATCCCGGCAAGGAAATTTATTCGAAGGAGCTCACCTTCAAGGGAGGTTCCCACGGTAGCACACTCTCCATCATCCCGCCCGACAAGGCCAGGGAAATGCAGTCCCGCCTGCCCGAAGTACCGAAGAGCACATCCAACCACTTCGCCAACTTCCTCCTGGCCTGCATGGGCAAGGAAAAGACGCGTTCCCCGTTCTCTGTTGCCGGGCCGCTCAGCCAGGTATTCTGCCTGGGCGTCCTTGCCCAGCGCCTGAACCGAAAGATCATTCTGGACCGCGCCACCAAGCAGATCACAAACGATGAAGAAGCCAATAAGCTTCTCGCCGGAGCCCCTCCCCGCAAGGGCTGGGAACAGTACTACAACATCGTCTAAGCCATGCTTCGGTGAACATGTCACATCAAAACACCTGTCCCGGAATAATCCGCCGGGACAGGTGTTATATTTGTTCCGTCAACGCATCAAAACGTTCCCGGCACCCCTGGTGCGGCCACGAGCCATTGGAACAGGCCTTATAATAACGAAGCGCTTTTTCCTTGTCCACCTGCGTTCCAATCCCTCGTTCATGGACTATGCCCAAAACATAACAGACGGGACCTTCCATGGGAACTCCGTGAAAATCGGGATTGTCCATAGACATAGCAAGCCGATAGGCCTCACTTTCGTCCCGTCCCGGAAACTCCGGATGCCGCAACACCATGGAAATGGCATCTAATTTGACACAGTTGGGAAAAGACAATTTCCTCTTGATGTGATCATTCCAGGGCCATCCATCATCATATTTCATCATCCACAGGCAATATGGAACCGAAGGAGCTACCAGGCTCATCAGGTTGCGCCACGCCTTCCCCAAGTCGACGGGGACGCCGATTCCTTGTTCATAAATTCCGGCAAACGCATAAGTCATCGTCAAATTGCCCTGCCGATAACATTTTTCTCCCCAAGCCGCCATGGCATCTCTGACAGGAGGAGAAGCCAGTTCCATCACATGCCGGCAATACGCCATAGCCTCTGCATCCATTCCTTCCCGACACATGTCATTAAGCCGGGCACAAATGTCACGCACATCATCCATGCCGGATGTTTTGATCTGCTCTCTCAACTGGTAGGCTTCGTCACGTTTCAGAATTGCCTTCCCATAAAGATCTCTTAACTGATCCATAGACTCTCGGGAAAACCAGGAACGCAGAATTTCATTCTCGAAACAAGTAGATATTTCGAATTTCCAATCCACCTCGCAATGTTTCCAATACGGCAAATAACCGGCTTCCGACAAAGTCCGGTGGAAGATAATCATGTTCTCCCACTCTTCCCGCGAAAAATGCTTGACACATGACATGCCAAACCTTAACCACACGAACATAGCCGATAAATTCCCCTGACAAGCAGCCCTGTAGGCATAATCGGAACAGATCCGGCATGTCTTCCAAGTTTCGGAAGATTCCTCCGAAACCATTCCGTAGCGGAAAAAGAATTGCTCGTAAATCTTCTGATTGGTTCTGATCGGCATAAAGTCCAATTCAGGCAAAACTTTGAGCCAAGACAGACTCTCCTTCATCTCCTGAATAATCCAGGAATCAAGGCTCAATGAAGAGATATAGCCAAACCGAGGCTCAAATCTGATCCATGTGTCAAAAAGCAACTTCACTAATTGCCCTGCTGCATGGGTATCGCCCGCATCGGCTTTCTTTTTCAATTCTTCAATCACATATTCTCCCAGCGCAGGAGAATCTGTCTTCACGCACATATCCTGCAAGACCATATACGCCATAGCATCCCCGGACTGGATCGCTGCGTCAAAATCTCCATAACCGTTTATTAAACTGGGAAGAGGATGATGACCAGGCCACAAGCTGTCCCATATCACATAATCCACCGCGGACTGTCTCAATTCCCGGAGATAATGAAGCAAGAACAAGGCACCCCGGCGTTTCAAATCAATCGCCCGCTTTAGCCAGTATTCCACCTCATGATACTCCCCCCACGTCAGCTCGACGGCTCCATCTTTTTTGTATTCCAAAAAGGATTTGGCCATCATTAGGCAAGCATCGGCATTATTCTGTGCAGCCAGTTGCCGGATTTCCGCACGGGACATTCCTTCCAGAGGCAACCGATTTAAATCCGGTGTTTCTCCCACTTTCCAAGGAATGAGCTCATCCTTCCGAACCAATCGCTCCAGCTCGGAATCCAAACATCGCTGCCGTTCTATCAGTTGATTAAATTCATCTTCCGACAACCCGGCATGCGTATTGTATGTATTCGCTGAATCTGTAACCCCACTGAGTAGACACCATTCCGGATAGGGCTGGCGGGAATCATTCCAATACTTCCTCACGCGCTCGGCATTGCCTTCTCCATATTCGCCAAGCCCCAGCCAAAAACACAAAGAACCGACAAGTAACGCCGAAGCCACTCCGCCGATAGACAAGCGCTTCTTCATCATCCGGCCCTGAATTAATCATTAAATCAATCGCCCGAAGCCTCATTAGAGGAACTTCGAGCGATCGAAGCAATTCACTTTCTCACTTACTGCCATCCTTGAGCGCTTCGCGAATTCTGTTGCAGATTTCGGTATTTTCATACACTCCTGTGAAAACACCGCTACCAGCTCCATAGGCATAAACGGGAACAGCTACTTCATTGTGATTGCCGGTCGAGAATTTGCATTTCACTTCACCCTTTTCCTTATCGCCGCCAATCAGTGTCAGGCCGCCCGTATTGTGATCCGCAGTAATGACGACGAGCGTACCGGGGTGTTGCGATGCCCAGGAAAGCACCTTGCCGACGGTACGATCAAAATCGTACAATTCATCCAGCATAACAGGAAGATTGTTGGCATGGGCTTCTTTATCGATCTTGGAACCTTCGACCATTAGGAAAAATCCCTTTTTATTGCCTGCCAATATGTCAATAGCCTTCATCACCGCCTTTTCCAACACGTCGCCACGCTCGGACGGCTTGGCCAAATTACCCTTATCCACTACTGCAAATACCCGGCCTTCTTTAACAGCATCCGTCTCTTCCCAATTCCTGGCTATAGTATAGCCGGCTTTCTTCATTTCGGCGAACAAATCACGTCCGTCGGGACGCCCTTCGAACTTGGCCGAGCCACCACCGAAAATAAAATCTGCCTTACTGGTCGGAAAACAGGCGGCAATATCCCAAGCTTGGGAACGATTCGGAGCATTCGCACAAAAAGCAGCCGGAGTTGCATCCGTTAAATCGCATGTCACGACTACGCCGGTCGATTTACCCATACCGGCGGCATCGTCAACAAGGGAATCAAGTTTCTTGCCATCGGGGGTCATGCTAATAGTACCATACGTTGTCTTGCAGCCGGAAGCCAGAGCCGTACCGGAAGCTGCGGAATCCGTTATCAGTTTGTCCGTACACCAGGTTTTCGCAAGACCGGTTACCGTGCAATGCTCCAGATTCAACTTTCCCTTGTTAGCAGCCCACGCCGTAAACACATGGTGCATCCCCATGCCGTCGCCGATCATGAAGATAACATTTTTAACGGGGACATCGGAGGGTACGGCAGCAACGGCTTTCACGGGATAATCCTTTTCAAAGGTATAAACCTGTTCGACATCCACCTTGGCGGCCCATGCGGAGGCATACGCCATTGCCGCACACAAACCTAAAGAAAGAAGCGTCTTTTTCATCGTTGTCGCACTATAAATCTTCCTGAATAAAAGCCAAGAGTAAACAAAAAACAAATTCGTCAAAATGTTACGGGACCTCTTACTAACGCATCTTCCGGTTTTGCCGGATTTCAACGGGCTTGACGCTTACCCCCGATTCATGCACAGTATGTGCCGCTTAACAAAGCGATACATTATGACCCGTCACACCATATCAGTACTTGTTGAAAATAAATTCGGCGTGCTTGCCCGCATTGCCGGACTTTTCAGTGGACGAGGCTACAATATTCATTCATTGAACGTGGCCCCGAGTCAGGATCCCCGATTCTCGCGCATGACAATTGTCGTCCGCGAACGGGAAGATGTCCTGAATCAAATCATCAAGCACCTGGAAAAGCTAGTCAACACGGTCGAAGTCATCGACTTCAGAAATACCGACAACGTGTATCGCGAAATCGTTCTTCTTCGCGTCGGTGTTACGGCGCAGACGAGGCATGAAGTTGTCGAACTCAGCCGTCTGTTCCACGCCCAGATCGTGGACGTCACCAAAGATACGCTCACTATTGAAGTCACAGGCGACGAATTCAAAATCGACCGGTTCCTGACGTTGATGAAGGACTACGACATCCAGTTGCTGACCCGCAGCGGCAAAATCGCTCTTCCCAAACCGGAACAGGAAGATTGCGATCGGAATGCCTAATCTATTTTAAGTAACTCTTTCGATACTATCCCCTGCGGAATTCGCTTCCGCAGGGGATTTAAGTTATAGAAGTTCCACCTTCTATAAGGTTTCCGCTTTACGTTTCCCTGTCAATTCGTTCAACGGTGACCCAGCATCGTTTTGAACAGTCCCAAGCCAATCAAAAAATAGGTCACAAGCATGAGGATCAGCAAAATTTCCTTGCTGGAAAACGGATAAAGTATCTCCGACATGAATCCCAAGGCCAGGAAAAACATAACCAGCAAAATCAGGGTGTATCCCCAAAAAGACTTCCAAGGTTTGGGATTCCATATGCAGGGACGCGTCTTCCTGTCCAAATATAGCCTAAGCTGACTTATAGAAACAAACAGGTATGCGGGAACGGCCGCACGAAGGGCAGGAACGTCAGCCGTCGAAGCCCAAGCCGCAGAAACTGGAACAACTCCGGCAATCCGGGACGATTTCACATCGGCAGGAACATCGCCGACATACACGACATCTTCCGAGGCGCGAATATTAAAAATTTCACACAAATGATTAATTCTATTTGCCTTGACTACCTTCTCCGGAGAGCCTGTTCCGATAAAGCTGCCAAAGAATCTTGTGAGGCCGAATTGTTCCAATGTGATTTTTGCCGTCTCCGGTTCTTTGCCAGTGACAACTCCCAGGCAAATTCCTCTTTCTTCCAGCATTTCGAGCACCTCTATAACTCCGGGAAAAGGAGCAGGAGCCATTTCAGGATGCAATTCCTTATAATAGCGTAAAAACAACTCGTAGGCTCTTTCCCTCTTTTCCTCACTATCCGGCAAAAGACGATTGATCACTCCGCGGTCGGACGGTCCGAAGTAACAAGAGATTTCTTCATCTCCCAGTTCCCTGCCGTCTATGTCGCGAATCGTACGGCGGAAAGCTTCAAGGCACAACGGAAGCGTATCGCCCAACGTACCATCCATATCAAAAAGAACCGCCCGGATCATAGACAGAAGCATGCGGACACCTCGCAGGAGAGTCAACGACCATCTCAGTCTTAGCTCAAAAGAAAATAACAGGAACAAACGACCACGAATCACGTTATTTCTTTCAATGTCATATCATTACAAATGATGTCCATCGTACAATTTGAAACGAAATGAATCTTTCCGGTAAAAATTCATTGTCAAATGGAATTCTTCCGGCAATTATTCCCACGACAGAAAATTCGATAGCATAATGTACAAGCCATACATCACGTCTTGATAACACTATGTATCGAATGATCCAAAATACACAGTATCAACATGAAAAATATTCTCTTATCTCTTGCTCTTACACTGGCTCTGATGCCTTTCGACGGCTATGCCAAGCCAGCGCCTCCCAAACAGAGAGTGGAACTCAAGCATGGTTCCCACCGCACTGGCATGCGCACCGATGCCGACATGCAACAGTGGCGCGATTCCGGCTTGGGACAGTTCATCCACTGGGGGGTTTACGCTGTACCGGGCGGTCACTGGAACGGGAAAGTCTTCGGCGGCGCCGGAGAATGGATCCGCGTCTGGAATGAAATTCCCCACGACGTGTACGACAATTTTTACAAACAATTCAATCCCACCGAATTCGATGCAGCCAAGTGGGCGAAGCTCGCCAAGGAAATGGGAGTGAAGTACATGATCTTCACCACCAAACACCACGATGGTTTCTGCATGTGGCCTAGTAAATACACGGACTATACCATTGCCAATTCTCCGTACAAAAAGGATATCGTCAAGGAATTGGTCGATGCCTACACGAAGGAAGGTATCGACGTTCATCTCTACTTCTCCATTATTGACTGGAACCACAAGGGTTACATGTCCGGCACCCCGAAAACGCCGGAACAAAAGGCCGCCTACGAGGAATTCAAGAAGTTTACCCGCAATCAACTTTTCGAATTGCTGGAAAAATATCCCGAAACGAAAGGATTGTGGTTCGATGGTTCCTGGGATGCTTCCTGGAAGAGTGAATATGCCTGGGTCGACCAACTCGGCCAAGACCTGCGCAAGGCCAAACCGGGACTGATTATCGGCAGCCGTTTCCGCGCCGACGAAAACGGCAAACGCCACTACGACACTAATGGCGACCTCATCGACGACTATGACCAAACCTGGGAACGCGACCTCCCGGAAACTTACGACCAAGTGAAGGGTGTGGACTGGGATTGCTGCATGACGGTTCCCGAAAACGGCTGGGGTTATCATGCCACTTGGCTCACCTACGCCAAAAACAGTTACGATCTGATCGACATGATCATGCATGCCAATTCCATGGACGGCAACTTCGTCCTTAACTTCGGACCCGATGCCAAGGGCAATATCCGCCCAGAAGAAACGAAACTCGCCAAAGAAATAGGCGCATGGATGAAGGTCAACGGAGAAGCCGTTTACGGTGCGCATCATGCTAACCTAAAGCCCCAAGGCTGGGGTTACTACACTCAGAAGGAAGGTAAAACCTACCTTTCCGTCTTCAACCGTCCAATAGACAACCGGGTGAAGGTCGTCCTGCCCGGCAGCAAGGGAGCTCCCGAAAAAGCCTACCTTCTGGATGGTAAGACTCCTCTTGAAATCCTGCCCGGCGGCAAGAACAAAAGGAATGAAAACATCTACTACATCGCCATTCCACAGGATTACAAGACTGACAAGCCTTTCGTCATCGTTCTCGAAGGCGAAATCAAGGGAAGTAACAAGGGCAAGTACCAGCAGGCTTTGACTTAAAATATCCTTCTCCGAATCCATAGGAAAGGCGGTTCTTCCATGCTATTGGAAGAGAGCCGCCTTTCTCATTGATACAAAAAAGTTAGTTAAGCGCATCCAAGGCCAGGTTCAACATGAGGACATTGACTCCGTCCTCTCCCAGAAAACCGCCGGAAACCGTGTTTTGCCGTATCAGCTCTCGGACTTTACAGGAGGAAAGACGGCGAGCCTTCGCCACGCGTTCGACCTGAAATTCGGCTGCCGCCGGGGAAATATGCGGATCCAATCCGCTACCGGAGGCAAACAGGAGATCGGAAGGAACAGGAGTCCCCGACGGAAATCCATGGGATTTCCACAAAAATTCCCTCCGTTCCTCAACGATCTTTTTCAATTCGGCAGAACTCCAGGACAGATTACTCGCCCCCGACGGAAGCGTCGCATAATCCGCTGCCGATGGACGCGGCCAGAAATAATTCTCTCCGGTGACAGGTTGGGCTACCAATTCGGAACCGACCAAACGACCGTCTTTTGCCTGCAGCATGCTTCCACGCGCTTCACGAGGAAACAAAGCTAATCCCAACCCTGTAACAAGCAGAGGGTAGACCAGGCCGGTTACGATAGCCAGGGCGAGAAACAGTCTCAGATTATTGCATTTCAATTTCATAATATTCAAATAGTTCGAGTTTTTCAGGGAAAAGATCAGACCAAGTGGATGGCGTTGATCAGGACATCTATCGCTTTAATGCCGATGAATGGAACGATCAGTCCGCCTACACCGTATACCAGAATATTACGACGAAGCAGGGAGTCCGCCGTTGCCGGTTTGTAACCAACGCCACGTAACGCTAGGGGAATCAGAGCCACAATAATCAAAGCATTAAAAATTACCGCGCTCAGGATGGCGCTTTCCGGAGAGGCAAGCCCCATCAAATTCAGCCCGGCAAGAGGCCCTTCCTTCCCCCCTACCGTGATGTAAAGACCAGCAAAAATAGCGGGAATAATCGCAAAATATTTGGCCACGTCATTGGCAAATGAAAACGTCGTCAAAGCTCCGCGTGTAATCAGCATCTGTTTGCCTATTTCCACAATTTCAATAAGTTTTGTCGGATTGCTATCCAAATCCACCATATTGCCGGCTTCCCGGGCGGCTTGTGTGCCGGTGTTCATGGTGACCCCGACATCAGCCTGGGCCAGAGCGGGAGCATCGTTGGTACCATCTCCCGTCATGGCAACAAGATGTCCGGCTGCCTGTTCGTCACGAATGCGCTGGAGTTTCATTTCCGGCGTAGCTTCAGCCATAAAATCGTCAACACCAGCTTCGGCAGCGATCGATGCAGCCGTCAGGGGATTATCGCCTGTCACCATGACTGTACGAATACCCATTTCGCGGAGGTGGGCGAAACGTTCCTTGATTCCGCCCTTGACCACATCTTTCAGATAAACAACTCCAAGCACATCTGCATTCTCGGCAACTACGAGCGGAGTGCCTCCAAAGCCAGCTATTTGTTCCACATGGAACCTGACTGCTTCCGGGAAATGCCCGCCTTGTTCCCGTACCCAGGTATCAATACTGTCCGCCGCTCCCTTTCGGATAGCAATTGTTGGTTGCCCTTCTCCGGCAGCAACATTGACTCCGCTCATGCGGGTCAAAGCTGTGAATGGAACGAATTCCGTCTGGCGGGAAGCAACTTCACGTCCCCGAATACCGAATTTCTTTTTGGCAAGAACAACGATGCTGCGGCCTTCAGGCGTTTCATCCGCCAGAGAAGCCAATTGAGCAGCCCGGGCCAAATGATCGGGTTCAATCCCGGGAGCGGGGATAAAATCCTCCGCCATGCGATTACCCAGCGTAATAGTGCCCGTTTTGTCCAGCAACAAGACATCAATGTCCCCGGCTGCCTCTACGGCACGACCCGATGTTGCCAGTACGTTCCGGCGGACAAGACGGTCAATACCACTAATTCCGATGGCACTCAACAACCCGCCTATCGTCGTCGGAATCAGGCAAATCAACAGGGAAACGAGTACGGGAATACTCAAATTGCCGGATGCTCCGAATCCGGCAGCTTTCGCTTCATTTTCGATTAATCCGGCCATAGCCGGCAAGGTACAAATAACCACAATAAAAACGCAGCTCAAAGCGACAAGCAAAATGCCCAAGGCAATTTCATTCGGCGTTTTCTGACGATTGGCTCCTTCGACCATGGAGATCATGCGATCAAGAAAGGAATGACCAGGCTCCGCCGTTACCCGGATGATAATGGAGTCACTGATGACTTTAGTACCTCCCGTGACGGCACTACGATCACCTCCGCTTTCACGGATGACCGGAGCAGATTCTCCCGTAATGGCAGATTCGTCCACACTGGCAATCCCCTCAATCACTTCACCGTCCGCCGGAATGGTATCTCCGGCTTCACAAATGACCCGCTGATCTTTTTTCAATGTATCGGCTGGAACAATCTCCTCCGTTACACCGTTGAGCAGCCTTGCATTAACGTGCGTTCGCATCTTTTTCAGTGCATCGGCCTGGGCTCGTCCGCGCCCCTCTGCCAGAGCTTCGGCAAAGTTGGCAAATAGGACGGTAAACCACAACCATAACGTAATTTGCAATGTGAATCCGAAGGATTCTCCGGAAACCGCCTCGCGAATCAGAACTACCGTCGTTGCCAGTGCACCAAGAGCCGTTATAAAAATGACAGGGTTCCTGATCAAAATATCTGGGTTGAATTTACACAGGGCATCAAACAAAGCGCGACGCATCATGGTCCCACTCATCCAAGAACTGTTTTTTGGTTTGTCAGACATATAAATAAAATTTTGATAGATAGATTATTATAAAGATATTCCGCTTGAGAGAAGCAAGTGTTCCAGAATCGGTCCCAACGCCAGCGCCGGAAAGAATGTCAGAGCCCCAACAATAAACACCACGGCAATCAACAGGACGAGAAACAGGCCGTTGTCGGTTCGCATCGTCCCCATAGCTTGGGGAACAACTTTCTTGGCAGCCATGCTTCCTGCAACAATCAACACAGGGATGATCGCTCCGAAGCGCCCCAAGAACATGGCCAGTCCGCCTAACAGACTATAAAACGGAGTACTCCCCACTCCGAGGCCGGCAAAGGCGCTGCCGTTGTTATTGGCCTGGGAACCGAAGCAATAGAGGATTTCGCTCAAGCCGTGAGGACCATGGTTCAGGATCCCGGCCCGGCCGACATCCGCGCCGGCGGCAATCCCGGACATCAGCAAAACGGTCACGCCCGTCACCAAAATCCCCACCATCGCCCAGCGGACTTCACGAGCTTCAATCTTTTTGCCAAGGAACTCAGGCGTTCTTCCTACCATTAACCCGCAGAGGAATACGGTAACAATGGCAAAAAGAAGCATGCCGTATAAACCACACCCAACACCGCCAAAGATAATCTCGCCCAGTAACATATTGAACAAAGCCACACCTCCTGCAATCGGGGACATGCTGTCGTGCATGCAGTTGACGGCACCTGTGGAAGTTACCGTTGTTGCTACGGAAAAAAGCGAACTATTGGTAATACCGAATCGAACCTCTTTGCCTTCCATCATGGAAACTCCCTGTCCATAAATGGGATTGACAGAATGTTCCGCCCACAACGATAACGCAGACATGCCGATAAACATCACCATCATGGCAGCAAAAATGATCCATCCCTGTTTTTTATTGCCGATCATAACGCCAAACGCATAGGGACATGCACAGGAAATGAGAAGGAGACCGGCTACTTCGAGTAAATTGGACAGAGGAGTCGGGTTTTCAAAAGGATGACAGCTGTTATTACCGAAAAAACCGCCTCCGTTCGTCCCGAGATGCTTGATGGCAATCTGCGAGGCAGCGGGACCATGAGGAATACTTTGTTCAATACCGTTCAATCCTACAACCTGAGTCGGACCATCCAGGCACTGGGGAACACCTTGAGAGATCAGGGCAAGAGCCAATACCAGCGCTAACGGTAACAGGATATAAAGAGTCGTACGGGTTACATCCGACCAGAAATTACCGATAGAAGAGCTTTCCCTGCTCTTCAATCCGCGGATCATTGCCGCCATGACGGCAATACCGGTTGCCGCGCTCAAGAAATTCTGGACACACATCCCCGTCATCTGCGACAGGTAGCTGACTCCCTCTGGGCCTTCTCCGGAATAAAACTGCCAGTTTGTATTCGTCATGAAGCTGACGGCCGTATTCACGGCAATATCCCAGCGCATGTTGGCAGCCCCCCCCGGATTCAAGGGAAGCCATCCCTGCACGAGCAGCGTGGCGAGTAACACGCCGAAACCCGCCATATTGAACAAGAACACGGACCAGGCATATTCCTTCCAGCCCATCCGTTGTCCGGGATCAACACCCGCCACTTTATAAATGCCGCGTTCCAACGGACCTAACAAACGGGAAAGTATCGTTTGTTCCCCTGTCAGAACCTTCGCTATCCAGCTCCCCAGAACGGGGGCGGCAGAGACCAGTATCCCGAAAAACAGGATGATAATAAACAAGTCATGTGAAGACATGCCTTCACCATACCCATAAAAAATATTTCAGGTAGTTAACTGCTTCCTTCTTACCATTAAGAAAAAATTAATTTCCTTGCAGAATCGCCGTAATTCGCCCGAGGGAAGGTCAGGTTCCCCTGTTTGGCATAACTCTCGCCGGAATGGTTATAACTGCGGCTGTGACAGGATATTTTGTGTCTCCTTTGTCGTGCCGGAGATGATCCAAATGGGATCGGCCTTTCTGAAACCGTGATAGGCAGACTCAAGAATGTCTTCCGACGCCACCTTGTCGCCGCTTGCGCGTTCGAGAACATTGAGGAAAATTCTCCCTCCCTCTTCCGAGATGCTCATCAAGGCACTAGTGTCTCCATGTTTCTTCTGGTAGTCGTGGAAAGCTCGAATCGTTTTCCAGAATGTATCCCCGCCGACATTGCAAACCGCCAGCGTGCGGGATGGTACTTCGGAAAAATCAAAGGCTTGTTCCAGCATGGCATTCCACAAGGAAGTATTACCGCCACGCTTGCCGGGCAGAGCAAGCATCATCACGGATGACTTCGTATCCGCCCGTCCGTCAACACAGACAAAATACCCATGCCCCAAATCGAGCCAATCGGCTCCAGCGGGAGATTTGAGCACCCACAGTTTCTCCCCGGCCTGATTGGAAAAAGCCATTTCCTTGATTCCCTCACTTGTGGTACCCGTCCAGGTGGCTGTGATCGGGGCTTCATCCGCCGTGGTGATGCTCATAGAGCCCGTACCACGATCCGGGATTTTCAGGAACTTGATGGTAGAGGCACCTTCCTGAAGTGCTTTTTCGTAATTTCCTTGGGTTGCAGCATTGGGGTTGCCGATGTTCACCAAAGCACTTGTCCACAAGCCATTCCCTGGGGCACCCTTTTTAATGACCGGAGCCACAGTTACACTCAACTCCAAATCTCCGCCCGGTGGAAAAATACGAACATCGCTGAGTCCATAAATCGATGATGCCTCCAGACTTTCCCCGGATTTCAGCACACGTGCGCCATCTACTCCTTGAATTCCACAGCCCAATTCCATCAGTTGTTCCGTCTTTTCATTGCTGTCTGCCTCTTTCCAGACATACCGGAATACCGCATTTTCCCCCCATGTTGCAGGCAAGGCAATATCGTAACCGCTTTTATTAGTCAAAGTCACTCGTAACCCGAAGGAATATCCGAATGGATCTCCGCTGTCATACGGTTCCAGTGAAACTGCCAAAGCGGCGTTGGGATCTTCCTGCGGCGCCGGATAAACCTTGCTGCACGCACCGTCTCGCCCAAGCATCCAGATTTCATCTCCGACAATGAGTTTATCTCCCCGTGTTCCATTCAACCCCAGCTTGGTCTCATATTCCGTTTTGCCCGTTCTGAGATTCAAAATGGAAAGTCGACTGCTCCACCGCGACCAGGCGATATTGACAAGTCTGTCGTTATCCATCCATTCCGCTCCCGACAAATCATCCGATGAAATCTTCCATTCCGACAAATCCAGTTGTGTGCATTCTCCCGTCGCCGGGCGAATCATCCATGCTCCGGCCTCGTAGCCGTCATCCTTCGTTTTGTTGGGAATGCCGCCCAAAGCCACAATCCATCCCTCTGGGTTTTCCGTAGCAGTTACCATGCTAAAAACCACATTTTCAGGTCCTTTCCACGGGACAGGCTGTCTATCTTCCTTGCGATCCAGGAAAAAATAAGGACGCCCAAACCGGCTGGCCATTGCCATATTCATCGCGATATGGAAGCATGCACTGTCGGAATCCATGACAACATAACGGCCTGTTTTCGACTGCGGCTCCTTGTCCTGGTTGGGGAAGGTTTTCATTTCCTCAATCAGGCGGGATGGCGATTGCAACCTCTTGCGTATAAATGGGCGGACGGGATTATCAGTCCATTGGAATCCATCAAATCCATGGGCAAACTCCTTTTTGTTCTGCTCACCGTCATAACCCGATTCCGGATAGACGGAATACCCGATGTAGTCAGGCGACTCAGGAGTCAGGCAACGGACAGAAAACAGTTGCCCATCCTTGGCTGTGTACGCTTTTTTTTCAACCCATGGGACAGACTCTACCGCATGGGAGGACACACCGATGCAAATGCTCAGACATAGAATCAATAACCCGACGGATTTCATGGGATAAAATAGATGTTGGATTTCTCGTTAACAACTTTCGTGTAATGAAATAGAATAACTCCACAAGAGGGAGCAACACCTACTCTTTCACATGCTGCTGGAACAATCCATGATCTAGGATTTCCAGCACGGGAATTCAACTCAAATCGAGAAAACGTACGTTTTTCCCCTGCCCTATTCCCACAGGAATAACATCACTCCGCAGCAATTCTGTATCCTAATCCGGATTCTGCCCGAATGATGCGGCGGGCAGGATCGGTATCTCCGATTTTCTGACGAAGATGAGCTAAATGGACCCGCAGGTAGTGCGTGTCTTCCTCATGGTTGGGACCCCAGATTTCACGAAGAATCTGCCTGTGAGTCAATACTTTGCCACGGTGAACGAGAAGAAGTCGCAAAATGTCGTATTCCTTCTGGGTCAAGTGGACTTCTTCTCCGTTCATCGTCACACGGTGTGCGGCAAGATCAACGACGACAGAACCTAATTTGAATGCCGTCGGTTCCGGGCCATGTGATACGCGGCGAAGCATTACCCGCAACCGTGCCAACAGTTCACCGCTCCCAAAGGGTTTAGTCAAGTAATCATCCGCACCGGCATCCAGGGCCTTGATTTTGTCTTCTTCCTGATCCCAGGCCGTCAAAATCAGAATTGGTACTTGAGTCCATTCCCTGAGACGGTCAAGGACTTCCAGCCCGGATATATCGGGCAATCCCAGATCAAGAATGACAGCGTCGGGACGCTTTAGAGCGATTTCATTCAGTCCGAGAGTACCATTCTCGCATTCACGGACTCGGTACCCGGCTCCGGTCAGCGTAAGGAAGAGTAGCCGGCGGATCTGGCGTTCATCATCAATAACAAGTATTTCAGGCTGGTAATCGCTCATGGCAAAGAAATGCGGGAAAGGAGTCTATTTAGGTTCAGAAGGGAATTCCTCCCAGGGAAGAGATAGACGGAAACACGCACCTCCCTCACGGGGACTATGGAGGGAAACCATACCTTTTTGCACTTCCATGAAACCCTTGACGATAGAAAGACCCAGTCCGAGACCGCCGGGACGTCCACTCCGAAACCGATCAAAAATGTGTTCAGCCATCCGTGAGTCTATACCCGGGCCTGCGTCACAGACCTCCAGTACGAACTCCCTGCGCGATCTGTCGATCCCGGCGGAAACGTCGATTGGCGTTCCGGGCGGGGTATGGATGCAAGCATTGATCAGGAGATTGACCAAAGCCTGTTCCATCAAAGAAAAGTCGGCTCGGACCAGTGGTAATTCGTCTGAGGCCAGAATACGGGTCGGATGACCGCGACGCACCTCTTCCGTTGCTTCCATGGCACATTCGAGGATGTCTCCCACATCACACCAATCCATTTTCGGCAGGAGGGCTCCCGATTCTATACGTGTAACATCCAAAAGGTTTCTAACCAAGTGCCGGAGGCGACGGGCGGCAATTCCCGCTTCGGAACAAAGCTGGATGGCCTCATCCGAAACTTCGGAGGAGTGGGAAGAAAGGCTCTCCTGCAATTTTTCACTCACTCCCTCTATGACGGCCAATGGAGTTTTGAATTCATGAGAAACGCTGTCCAACAAGGCACGGTGCAACTTGTCCGATTCCTCCATCAGACGGGCACGTGCCTGTATAGCCTGCAATTGTTCCCGTTCAATCGCCATTGCCAGTTGAGAGGCCATGTTTTCGATCAAATCCCGCTGAGCGACACTGAGGTGTTCGTCCGCGTCGGCCAAGATACCAAGAACTCCCATGCAGACCTCCCCGCTGAGCATTGGAATATAGAATCCGCGGGAGCTGGGCAGGGTTTCCGTAAAACGCCCCGCGCTTCTGCGGTTTTTGTAGCACCAATCCGCTACGCTGAATTCCTTGCCGTCCACCTTGTAGGTGTCCGCACCGGACTTCAAAGCGAGTCTTCCCTCGGAACCAATAGTAAAAATAGCCATCTTGGCACCGAAGATCTGATGGATCTGTATGATAGCGCTTTGGACGATGTCATCCATGCTACGGGCGGTTGAAACAGCACGGGAGAAAAGAAACAAGGCATTCGTCCGCGTTTCGCGTTCGCTCTCCATGCGTTCCTTGGAACGAAGACGCGAAGTCAACCTGCCTGTCGTTGCCGCGACGATGAAGAACAGAATGAACATCATCACGTCCTCCACCCGGTCGATCCGGAAAGTCATGTGGGGAGGGATAAACAATAAGTCCCAGAGCACCGCACTTAACGCCGCCGCCAGGAAAATAGGCATCGGACCAATAAAAAATCCCAGTACGACAACCATGCACAAATACAAAAAAGCCGGAGCAAAATATCCGAGGTGTATGGCTGCCAGCCAACCGATCAGTGTCATCAACAGCACAGCGGCCAACGCCATACCGCTCTCTTTGACGTCAGACGGTTCCGGGCGATACCAGCTGCGCCAGCGCATCCTGCGCGTCCTGGGCTCCGCCGGGACGACATAAATATCAATCAAACCGCTTCCTCGAACAAGTTTATCTACCAATGTGGGGCGATGCCAAAAACCGAACAAGGGATCCTGCCGCGGTTTACCGACGACAATTTGGCTGACATTACGCAAATGAGCCATCCTCAACAGGGTCTCCGGAATATCCTTGCCCGGCATGACGACGACTTCGGCTCCCAGTCCACGAGCCAATTCCAGGTTGGAGTCGAGTCTCCCTTGGTTTTCCTGTGAGAGTTCCTCCCCGGTATCGACATAGATTGCTATCCACGGAGCATCCAGAGCATATGCCATCCGCCGCGTCCAACGCACCAGCCGGGTAGAAAAAGGACTGGGTCCCACAGCAACCATCAAGCGCTCACCGCTACGCCAGACCATTGACCGCTGCATCCCCGTGCGCACGGATTTCAACTCATGATCCACTCGCTCGGCGGTCATGCGCAGAGCGAGTTCCCGCAAAGCCGTCAAGTTGCTTTCACGAAAGAAATTCTGCATGGCGGCCGTGGCGCGATCGGGAACATACACCTTGCCCTCCTCCAGGCGGGTCAGAAGCTGGGAAGGGGTGATGTCCACGAGCTGGATGCAATCCGCTCCGGTCAGGACAGAATCCGGGACGGTTTCATGGACAGTCACTCCCGTAATGTCACGGACGGTATCGGCCCTGCTTTCCAAATGCTGGACATTCAGCGTCGTATACACGTCAATACCGTGCCCGAGCAATTCCTCAACATCCTGAAAGCGCTTGACATGGCGGCAGCCGGGAGCATTGGTATGAGCCAGCTCGTCGATCAGGATCAATGAGGGGTTACGAAGCAAAGCAGCTTCCAAATCAAATTCCTCCAGTTCCGTTCCGCGATACTCGATACGACGACGCGGAATGACAGGCAGATCGCCAAGTAGATTCTGGGTTTCTTTCCTGCCATGCGTTTCCACGATTCCGATGACCACATCAACGCCACGTGCCCTTTCAGCAGAGGCGGCTTCCAGCATGGCATAAGTCTTACCGACACCCGGAGCCATCCCGAAAAACACTTTTAACTTGCCGCGCCTGTCCCGAGCCTCGGCTTCCTGAATGGAAGCAAGCAATTCGTCCGGGGTACTTTTGTAATCGTCTTTCATAATGTCCGGGCAGCCCTATTGAGGTATGGAAACGCCGGGAGAAGTCCCCCCCGTCGCCGGGCTTGCGCCCATTCCGGCACAAACGATGCCATACCATAAACTACTCCGCTTTTTCGATAACACATGCAAGAGAGTCATACCAGTCAAGGAAAAGCCGGAATCCGCTAAGATTTCATTAAATTCCCCTGGTAAATGCCGGAAAACAGAACGTTTTTGTGAAAGGCTCCGACAAACAACCGCGTACAACTCGCATATGATGAAAACTCTTTCCCTTTGCTTCCTGTCCCTGTGCTGCACGGCAGCAACTGCTTTAGCCGTGCCACGGGCCGAGTATCCAAGGCCGCAGTTCGAACGCAATACATGGAACAATCTCAATGGCGAGTGGACGTTTACGTTTGATTTCAGCGGATCCGGCCTGGAACGGGAATTCTTCAAAACCAAAGGATTCGACCAGAAAATAACTGTTCCCTTCTGCCCGGAAAGCAAGTTGTCGGGAGTGGAGTTCAAGGACTTCATCAACAATATGTGGTATCATAGGCACGTCTCTATCCCGAAGGACTGGGACGGAAAAAAAATCCTGTTGAATTTCGGCGCCGTCTACTACAAGGCGGAGGTCTTCATCGATGGAACATTCGCCGGACGCCACATCGGAGGTTCATCCTCGTTCTCCGTGGACATTACCCCCTTTGTCAAACCGGGTGATTCCCACGACCTCGTCGTCTATGCGACCAGCGACTTGCGCAGCGCCAAACAGGGCTCCGGCAAGCAAGCCCTCCAGTATTCTTCCTACGGGTGCAATTACACGCGCACAACGGGAATCTGGCAGACGGTGTGGATGGAACCCGTAGCGCCGGAAGGGTTGCAATCCGTCCAGATCATCCCGGATATCGACCAGAAACAACTTATCGTCCGTCCCAGCTTTTATAAGACATGCGGCGGTTCTTTCCGGGCCATACTCAAGGAAGGAGACCGTGTCGTCGCAGAACAAACCGTCACCGCAAGCCCGTTCTCCACAGTTGTACTGCCCGTCCCGGACATGAAGACATGGAGTCCCGAATCCCCGTTCCTGTACGACACCGTATACCAGGTCCTCGACAAAACGGGCAAGATCGTTGACGAAGTGAAAGGCTACGCCGGCATGCGCAAAATACATGTCGAGGGCAACAAGATCTATTTGAACAATAAACCCTATTACCAGCGCCTCGTGCTTGACCAGGGATTCTATCCGGACGGAATCTGGACAGCCCCTTCCGACGAAGCCCTCAAAAAGGATATCGAACTCTCCAAATCCGCCGGATTCAATGGCGCGCGCCTCCATCAAAAAGTCTTCGAAGAACGTTTCCACTACTGGGCCGACAAGCTCGGTTACCTCACTTGGGGAGAATCCCCCAGTTGGGGCATGGATGCCAATGATATCGAAACCGCCCGCAATTTCATCCCGGAATGGACGGAAGTGGTCGAACGCGACCGCAATCATCCTTCCATCGTCGTCTGGACCGCATTGAATGAGGAATTCTGGCCGGATCGCATCCAATACCCTCGCTTTGTAGAAGATCTGTACAAATTCACCAAACTTGCTGACCCGACGCGCCCATTCCATGACGCCAGCGGAGGTTCGCATATCAAGACGGATATCTGGACCGTCCATCACTATGAACAGGATCCCGCCAAACTTGCCAAAGCCCTCTTTGACGGAAATAAATTTTTCTCTCCCGCAAGGCATGAAATCCACCTCCCCTCGATGAATATCGGCTTCAACGGCCTGAAGTTCGCTGACCAATATACTTTCCCGGACTATGACGGCAACATGCCTTACCTTGTCGACGAATTCGGTGGCATCAAGTGGAGCGATGCCCCCCAGGACCAGAAGAAATCCTGGGGATATGGCCAAGCCCCCAAGGATCTGAATGATTTTTATTCCCGTCTGGAAGGCCAGGTAAACGGCATTCTGGGATTGTCCGACCATGTCTGGGGTTATTGCTACACCCAGTTGACGGACGTCGAACAAGAACAAAACGGCATCTACAAGTATGACCGGACACCCAAGTTCGATATGGGAAAAATCAAAGCTATCTTCGGCAAAAATCCAAAATTTACTCGACAAAATTAATTCTGTGAAGGCTTTTGTCCAACAAACTGCACCTTAACAGAAAGGCCACATTTCCAAAATAATCATTGAATTACATAAATTATGAAGGAATTAACTATCATTACACTGGCAATATCTCTTTCCTTTCCTTTGAATGGAATTGCGGAAAACCAGACCAAAGATCTGCTCTCTTTTTCTCAAAACAAATTTCTACTACAACAGGGGCAATTCAAAGCCCTTGAACAATCACTCCAGGAAGTTATCCGAAAAGCCGTCACAAACAAATGCGTGGAATCTATTCTTTCTGATGAAAAACTCATGCATCTGGTAACAGCCGCTGAATTGATCCGCATCACCGGAGCGGAACACATGGATGCGCTTTTCGCCAAGAACAAGAAATACGCACGATTCCTGTCCACTTTCTTGCAGGATCCCGAATGGATGCAGCTCTACCTGCGGGCAGGCCTCGTGCCTACCGATACAGAAGTAGGGCTGCGAGTTCTGGGAGATATCTGGAATGCAGACGGCCAATCAAAGGATTTCAGACAATACCTTCCCTTGGCAACGGGCATTGCTTCTTCCTGGGGTGCCGGCCGAAACCACACAAGGCTCCAATTGTCAGAACACCATCCTGCGAAAGGCAAAAAAACCAATCCTGTTTGGCGGTATAATTTCTTCAAAACATCCTACAAGAACAACAAGCTTCACCCCAACTTCATGAAGCTCCAGCCTTGGGAAATCCGTTTCATCGTAGCTCATGCTATTGACGATGTCTCTTTCCAATATTGCCAAGACAACATCTATATACCCTGGAATCAATACACGGGTGCTTGCTGGTTTGCCAATTACAAGGGTGGGTCCGACTTCGGGGATAGTATTCACAATGGTCTTTTATTCTATGCTCCCTGCAGCAGTGAAATCGGAGCCGCTCAAAAAACAGTTGAACAAGGTGGCGTTTGCGGTGCTCTTTCCACTATGGCGGTTATCGCCTGCGCCGCCCGCGGCATCCCAGCTTATGCCGTTGGCCAACCTGGGCATTGTGCCTACGGTTTCCGTTTGGAACGCGGCAAGTGGCAGGGAGGATTTGGTGGCCCTCTGGGGGGCATGAAGGAATACATTTTCTTCGAAGGAAATGACCCAATCTCACGCGAATTGATGGAAGCCGTTTTCGCAGATGACAACAATGTTGTCCAGTCTTACCGCGAAGCCTCGCTGGCTCGCGTATTAACAGCCATGGGTGAAGATAAATTCGCCCATATCGCCTGGGAAAAAGCAATCAAGACAGCTCCCCTGAATGCCTTTTTCAGACAGGATTTCCAGCAGTTCGTTCAGGACCGTAACCTGTTCACCCAGCAACAGTGGTTTGACTATGCCCGGTCCCTTCTCAAGAGTTTCAAAGGACACGGTTTTGCCGCCATGGAAATTCTGAAATCTGTAGAACCCCAATTCCTAGCAGAACAAAACACTCAAGCTAAGTTGGACTATTTCGCGGATGTTCATAAAATCCTAGCTACCACGCCAATGGCTTGGTCTATCGATCCTACCTGGATTTTTGATGCGGAAGCAAATTTCCTCAACGATCCGGTTGCCAACGGAAAACTTTTCTCTCTCGCTTTGAAAGAATATTTCTATACGGGAGACGGAGCCCTCTTTGGTTCCATGTTAAACTGGGGGGTGAAAAATCTCGTTGAACAGGGTATGAGTGAAATTTTCAATTATGCTTTTAAAGAAGCCGTTACCGCCGGCCCCGGCACGGGAGAATCTACTGTCCAAGGAGAAACTCACAAAACAGATGAAAAAGCCTTAGGAAATGCCTATGGACAAGCCATTGCAGGTGCAGAAAAAGCCCGTTCTAAGGAAGCCTTCCTCATGCTGAACAAATACGCCGCTCCATTCCGTAAACAGGAAAGTGGCCCCTCTTCGAAGCAATTAGATTGCCCGCCCGGCACTTTGGCTTCTAAAGGTGGATTTACCATTCCTTCTTCCAGTAACCGGAGAAGAGACAGGCCCTGCGAACACGCGAATGTTTTAACGGAAGAAGCCGGATTTTTCTGTACAAACGAAGAAGATAACCCACACATCGTAATCGAACTTCCCGCTTCCATCAAAATGTCAGGCGTTCTCATCGTCAAAGCTCGCAATAATCAGGAGGTCATGAAAAACATTAAAGTCAGTCGTTCCACAGACGGTGCCACTTGGTTTGAAGTCGCCGCGACAAACGATATGCCCTACCAATGGAAAATCGAAACTCCGGATGCTCCGGATACCCGCTGGATCAAAGTTGAATCTACTAACCCGGACAAGACCTACTTGATGCTGCGCAACATCCTCGTCTTCAAAAAAAACGCTTAATGACTTATAACCAAGGATTCAATCTGTGAAAATCAATCTCTTAACTCAAGTTATCGCCGCTTTTCTTCTGACCTGTATCGCAAGTGCTACCGATATCCTTCCCTATCTGGAAGCTTTCGAAAAAGCAAAAACGGAAAAGAAATCCATCATCGTCCTCTCGGACGGTTCCGACTGGATGCCCAATTCCCCGGAAATCCGGAAAGCCTACCAGAAACTCGTTGAAGGTTCTTCTCTGGACGACAAAGTCATCTGGGCTATCAAGGACGACAAATCGAACATGACGGAAGAAGAAGAACGAGCTGCCAAGGACCTTCCTTCTCCTCCCCTCAAAGTCTGGTTCTTCCCCGGACTGCAGATTGTCGATACTGAAGGGCGAGGCGTTTTTCTAATGCAAAAATTGACCCCTCAGCAAATTGCTCAAGCAGGGGCTGCATTGCAAAAAGCCGTCCAGTCACTTGAAAAACGTGACCAGTATTGGGCACAAGCCGCTAAAATAAAAGGTCCTCAAGCGGCCGAACTGCTTGCCAAGGGACTGGAACTAATGCCTTCTTACGCCTTGGCCTACCGTCCTTACAACGCGATCCTCGACCGTCTGAAAAAGGAAGATCCAGAAGACAAGAAAGGATACTATCTCCGTTTTACCTTTAATTCCTCTGGATTCCTCAGTAGAGAAATCAATCCTTTGCTCAAAGAAAAGAAGTATAAGGAAGCCTACGCTTTGGTCGACAAACTCCTCCAGTCCCCTGGATTGACCAAGGATCAGAGACAACATGCTTCTATTGCCAAATGGCGTATCGCCCAAGCGGAAGGGAACCGTGACAAAGCATTACAGTATCTTAAACAAACCGCAAATATGAATCTGAAAACCAGATTTGGCCAAGACTGTCTCCGTTTATACAATTTCTACACACAGCCTATCTATCTCCCCTCTCTGCGCTGGTTCGACATAGACATTCGTCCCGACTGGACTCTCACCTTTGTCAAAGTTGGTAGTGCCATTAAGGGAGCAGGAACTTATGAAATTAAATTTGAACAGCTGGACAGCAAAACTCGTTTCCGTAATCTGGCATTCAAATCGGGTAAACAAACTCTAGCCTCTATCAAAGATAACAAGGAAGGATATACCTTCGAACTGACATTGACCAGTAAAACTCCTTCGAACATCGTTCTCGAATTTGAATCGCGCGGTTCTGAACATGGAGCAGGAAAAATTATCATCACTAAAAAATCCTGATCAGAGTCTTTACTCATTCAGATTTACAAACGCTCATAGTACTTTAACATGCCTATGACCATTTTTGAGTATGGATTTCTCAGACTCTAAGGCTTTTTCTTGACAACTGAACCAAAAAGTTCCATAAAAAGAACTCCATTCCAATTTTATAAAGCCCCCATCCTTGGAAAATTCGCTTTAGTGCCGTTTACCCAATTGATAGCACTTCCTTTCAGTATTTAGATAACATCAATATTTCCTGGGATCAATATGGGAATTCCTGTTGGTTAGCTAGTTATAAAATTTTTCAGATTTAGGTGAAAGTATTCACAACCCCATGTTCTTCATTCCATGCGGTACAGAAATGGGATTGGCCTAGCAAGGCGTCGAATGGGGTGGTATTTGCGGTAAACTTTCCATTATGGGATCCATTGCCTGTGCCACCCGAGGCATCCCGGCCTACGGTATTGGCCAACCGGAGTACTGTGCTTATGCTTTCCGCATGGAACACGGCAAGTGGAAGGGTTGTTTCGGTGGCCCGATTGGAGTTAGAGATATGAAGGAATATATCTTCTTCGATGGTAACGATCCCATCCCTCGCGATTTGATGGAAGCTGTTTTTCACTGATGATAACAATGTTGCCCAGTCTTACCGTGAAGCCTCGCTAGCCCTCATCAGGGAAGACAAACTTGCCCGCGCTGCCTGGGAAAAAACGATCAAAACAGTTCCTCTAAATGCTTTTTCAGGGAGGATTTCCAGCAATTCGTACTAGATCGTAACTTGTTCGCTCCAGAACAATGGTTTGATTATGCGCGGTGCCTCCTCAAGGATTTTAAATGAACCTACATACTTGACTATACACCTTCAGGTACCGTCCACGAATTCGAAGCTTGTTCCGAAAGCGGAGGAGAAATCCTCATCACCAAAAAATCCTGATCTCCTTCCCTTGTTTTTTTCTTTGTAAACAGTCACAATTCTGATTGAAAATCACGCTGTTTCGTTCGTCACCAATCAATAAATCTCAATTTTCATGCCGTCATAGGCAGGCATGACGTGAGGAGAAAGCTGCCCGGAGAGTTCCTCATAATCAAAATCGTGTGAGATATGGGTCAAATATCCGGATTTTGGCTGTACCTGGTTCATAATCTCCAGATTTTCCTCCAGCGACAAATGTGTTGGGTGATCCAATCTTTTCAGGCAATCCAGAATCAAAACATCAAGATCTTTCAATAGTTCCATGGAACTTGCAGGAATGGATTTGACGTCGCAGATGTAACCAACACGCTTCCCGGAGTACTGGAAGACATATCCGTTTGTTTGAACATTACCATGTAACACCGGTACGGGGATCACGCTGATAGAGCCTATGCGGAATTCCCTTTGAACCGGACGCGCATCAGGACGGACATATCCCTGATAGGTATTGTCCGGAGAAAAGGCCCAAGGGTACATGGTCTGAAGTACTTGCAAAGTCTCTGGCGATGCGTACAAGGGTAAACGTTCTTCCCGGCACCAACAGAAGGCTCGTAAATCGTCAAATCCGGCTACGTGATCCAAGTGACAATGCGTGTATATGACAGCATCGATCGAGGAAATATTTTCACGTAGTGCCTGCTGGCGCAGATCCGGTGTAGAATCGACAAGAATTCTCGTATCCGCACAATCAAGCAAAATGGAAGAACGGAGTCTCTTGTTCCGCCCATCACTCGACCGACAAATCCGGCATTGACATCCAATTAAAGGAACTCCAGTTGAAGTACCCGTACCGAGAAATAGAAGTTGAAGTCCTGATGTCATGGATTGCGTTTCGCGTAGAACATGCCATAATACCACCCGGATCAAAAGCCCGTAATGCTCACCTTCCTCAAAATCCAGAATTTGGCCCTCGTCGACCAGCTCCTTTGGGAGCCTGGTGAAGGATTCTCGTGCATCACCGGGGAAACCGGCGCCGGCAAATCCGTCCTCATCGGAGCCATCCGCCTCGTCCTAGGTGAACGCGCCGATAAATCGATGATCCGCACCGGAGAACAGTCCTGCACGGTAGAGGCCCTCTTCAATCTCCAGGCGGATTCCCCCGTTCATGCCCTGCTGGAGCAATGCGGCCTGCCCGCCTGCGAGGACGGCGTACTCACGGTCCGGCGCATACTTTCCCCCTCGGCCACACGCCAGTTCATCAACGACAGCCCCAGCACGACAGCTTTCCTGAAGGAAGTCGGCGAACAGCTCGTCGACATGCACGGTCCCAACGACAACCGTTCCCTCATCTCACGGGAAAGGCAACTCTCCCTCCTTGATGCCTATGGAGAACACACGGACTCCCTCGCCGCTTACGAACACGTATGGCAGGAATGGCAGAAAGCCATCCGCGACTACCAGGAACTTTCCCGCGCCGAGGAAGCCACCGAACTCGAAATCGAACTCCTCCGCCACCAGATTCAGGAAATCGAAGATGCCGCGTTCACTGCCGAAGAAGTGGAAACCCTCGAAGAACGCTGGCAGCGTGCACGCAACGCCTCCAAACTCCGCGATGCCTCGGCTCGCATGGCCCTCCTCCTCGGTGGAAACGAATCCTCGCTTCTCACACAGTTTCATGAACTCGTCAAAGCCGGGCACGATCTGGAACGACTCGACCCCTCAACGGAATCCTGGCTCGCCTCCCTCAACCTCATCGATGTCGAAATCCGGGAACTGGAAGCCAACCTCGACAACTACGCAGGCAATCTTTCCTGCGATCCCGCCGAAATGATTGCTTTGGAAGAACGCATCGGGCTTCTGGAAAACCTGAAACGCAAGTACGGCAACTCCTTCGACGGCATCACCGCCCACCTCGAACAGTCCCTGGCCCGCCTCGACCGCATCGAACACCGCTCCGAACGCCTCGAAATCCTTCGGGAAACCGTAAACGAACTCAAAAAACAAGTTGACCGGGCCGCCGTCAAACTTCGCCTCGACCGCAAAAAGGCAGCCCCCAGGCTCGCCGCCGACATCGCGCGCAACCTCCGCGAGCTCGGCTTCCGGCAGGCCGTCGTCCAAATCGAACTCCCCGAACGCCAGGAACCGGGCCCGCATGGCACGGAAGACGCGGAATTCCTCTTCGGCCCCAACCCCGGAGAGCCGGCCAAACCGCTGCGCGTCATTGCCTCCAGCGGAGAACTCGCACGCATCATGCTCGCCATTAAAAGCGCTCTGGCGGACCGCGACTCCACCCCATTGCTCGTATTCGATGAAATCGACTCCAATGTCGGCGGAGAAATCGCCCGTGCCGTTGGACTCAAAATGCGCGATCTCGGGAAAAAACACCAAGTCATTTCCATCACCCACTTCCCTCAAGTGGCCGGCCTCGCCGCCAGCCATTTCCTCGTCGAAAAAGCCGTCGTCAAAAACAGGTCGATCTCCCGTCTCAGGGAAGTCGCCGGCGACGAACGCGTCTCCGAGCTCGTCCGGATGCTCGGCGGAGGCGGAAACGTTGCCAGAGCCCACGCGAAAACACTCCTCAAAATATAGAAAGAAAAACCCTTGAATACAATATATTGTATGACTTTTTAAAAATCGTGCAAAATGTTCGATTCCAAGGAGTTTTTTCCTTGATGAAGCGAGTGGGCCATGGCAAAATCCGGATTCGAAAGAAAGAAAGACTCGCCCCATGAAATTCAGCATAGCCAAAGACGTCTTCCTTGACGGACTCAACCAAGTCGTAAGCGTGGTTTCCTCCAGGACCACTCTTCCCATCCTGTCCAACGTCCTGATGCAAACGGAAAACGGCCAGGTGCGCTTTACCGCCACCGACCTGGACGTCTGCATCACGGGTGTCGTTCCAGCCAATATCCTGCGCGAAGGCGCCGTCACCCTGCCGGCCAAAAAGCTCCTGAGCATTATCCGCGAACTTCCCGCCGCGGAAGTCCAGGTAGATGTCAACACGAAGAACCAGGCCTCCGTGGAATGCAGCCGCTCCCAATTCAAACTCAACGGCCTTCCCGCCGACGAGTTCCCAAACCTCCCCTCCTTTGAAGACGCGGTGGAATTCACCGTGGAACAAAACATCCTGCGCGAAGGTATCCGCCGCACGGAATACGCCATCTCCACCGACACCACACGTTATGTACTCAACGGCATCTCCATGTCCTTCAAGGACGGTAAGATGACTCTTGTCGCCACGGATGGCCGCCGCCTCGCCATGGTGGAAAATGAACTGGACTTCCCGGAATCCCAGCAGACGGAATCCATCCTGCCCACCAAGGCCGTCGGCGAACTCCGCCGCCTGCTCAACGATGTCGGCGAAGTCAAAATCCGTTTCACGCATAACCAGGCAGCCTTCGAGATTAATGACACTCTGTTGATCAGCAAACTCATCGACGGCAACTATCCGAACTTCCGCCAGGTCATTCCTTCCGACTACAAGGAACGCATCGAACTGCCCTGTTCCGAACTCCTGGAAACCGTCCGCCGTGTCTCCCTGCTCTCTGCAGACAAGAGCAACAACGTCAAACTCACCTTCTCGACGGACGAATTGGAAGTTACCTCGCTGGCCGAAGGTATCGGGGAAGCCCATGAATGCCTCACAATCGATTACAAGGGTCGCCAAATGTCCATCTCCTTCAATCCGGACTTCCTGATGGCCCCTCTCAAAACGATGTCGGAAGACACCATCAGTCTTTACCTCATCGACGAAATGAGTCCTGGAGTCCTCCGTTCCGGCGGGGAATTCCTCTACGTTCTCATGCCCATGCGCTCCCCGAACTAAAACGCGGGAAGGCCAAGGAAAAATACACCCTTTATCCCTCCAATCCCCCGGATGCCAGCCAATGGTTCCGGGGGATTTTTATCCGTATGTGTCACATAAAAGAACGACACATCACTATCTGTATCGGAACGGACACACGATATCGGAGGAAAGACACCCGTGCATAACCCTTTTCCGAGGCATCATTTAAAGTTATTTTCTAGAATTTGTTTTGTTTTTAAATCAAATTCTTTTATAAATGATTCTTTCCATTTTTCGTTTCTATACTCTTCGCAGTTTAAAAATAAATAAACGTCTTCGAAAAAAGTATTGATAGATAATGCAATTGAATTTTCTTCTAGAATAGATTTACTAAATGTAAATCCAAACACTGTGTTATCCATTCCGAAATATATAAATGGACCAAGAGAATGATCCCCAATAACATCATACAGTAAATCGCGCCTGCTCTGTCCCATGGGATCTTGACCTGATTCCATCTTTTTGTATTTCTCCATGATTTCGAAGAAGCGATTTGATAAATACTCAGGAATTTCGATTCTGTATTTTTCAATTTTATATATTTCCGATATATCATATTCTCTGAATGGATCACAATTTTCATCTTCAACATTCTTTCTGGAAAAATGCGTCAAACATATACTGGATTTATTCGTTGTTACTATGTTGCATTCACCAAATTCTTCATAAACGTTCAGATATAATGTTTCATATTTCGGGATTTCTTTTAACATGTCATATAACATGTAAGCATCGGTATCCATCTTATAGGGAATATATGTTGTCTGTCCATTTATCATACGCTTCATATCGACAGTAAGTTCGTTATAGCGAGACCAGGCACATTCCCGTGTTAATTTCCCAAGTGAATCTTCCGCATTAATTGAAGAAAAAATCAAAGGAATAAACAATAATTTAATTATTTTCATATTTTATTAAAAAATGTGTATCACCGGTTTTAGGATCATATAATCTCATTGAGACGTCACCACTTTGTCTCTTACAGCACATGCTGCAATCGTCTTAGGTGGTACTATTTTATTCTGAAGTATAAAACATATATCCTTTCTTAGCTATCATTCTATCAGCATCACTAAAGGATGAATCTTTATCAGGATGACTATGAATTAAACCCTTAACTTCTTCCCTTTCTGACTACTCGAGTCGATATATTTAAATTCTCATGCATTGTTATTGGAGTTGTCACATAATATTTACAATCATGTTTGCAAGCGCAAGAAATAAATTCACACTTTCTTGCTTGTTTCTTACAATCATGTCTTTGTTGGTAATTCAATTCCATTGCTTCTACAACCATTTAGATCCTTCTAAAAATACATCTTTCAGTGTATTATAATATTCATATTTTCCTAATAAATCTATAATAGAAACAGGCATATTCTCGACAAACACGTACAAATAACGTCCACCATTTTCTCCGATCGTGTCGCGGGTGAGTCAGCGGCCGTCAGTGGGGTTGTGTCTCGGTAATTGTAGTACATGGTGCCTGTTTCACGGTCGGTTATTTCGCTGGAAAGACCTCCATCACGCTTACGCGTTGCCCTATGAAATTTCAGAGTTCCTATTGAGGCGTTTTCTTGGCAGTTTGGTGTTGCTCTTGCTCCATGAATTTGGGTTTAAGACGTCCATTTTTGACATCAATATAATAGTATATCCACGTATCTCTATCATATTTATCTGGATATACTCTAACTGTCAAAAATAAATCATCTGGTACTTCTCCTAAGGTATATTTATGTTTTCTATCGTAATCTGACATAATATATGGAATAAACATATCAACTCGTATTTGATCTGAATTCCTTAGAGGACTCGACATTCCGCGTAAGAAAAATGAGTCATTTTCCGTATCATTGAAATAATAGACATAAGGTCTACGTTCTCTGTAAGCAGACTTAGAAGTAAGCCCAGGAAGACGACGCCCTACAAAAACAGGCTTTAGAATTGATCGTACCTTCTCTTCAGGCATCCCCTTTTCGAGTTTTCGTGCTCGTTCAATAATTCCTTGAACACTATCAGAACCGCCCTCTCGTCCATGACTATATAGTACTTCAGTCATGTTATATTCTTCTATATCAAATTTCTCTTGAATACTGCCATCTTTGAACCATAAACCAAGAATATCATCCTCTGAAATTTCAACAGTTGACGAACAGGAAAAATTATTAATAATTATTAATAATAATATTCCATATTTGGATGATTTTTTTATCATAGATTCATTTTGTGTTTTGTTTATTCTGATTATTTCCACAAGCATAAAATAAACCATTATGCTTGTGGAAACATGTTAAAATACAGAATTTTGAAAATTTATAACATCTTGTTTTGGCTTAAATTTTCTGTATGTGCTGTATGAAAATTCATTCTTTTTTTAGTTTTGTTTTCGAATCACGGCAGCAACAATCCCAAGTAACAGTCAGTTTCCTTTCAATTATATTTGATTGCACAATTGGTGGATTGATCAAATAAATGGGATTTTCACCTGGTATATCATGTTGGTTGTTAGCTTGACAAATACCATTTTTACAGAGCGGTTCAATTTTTATTCCATAAAAATAATAATTCGGAGTATAAGAAGGACTTGGTTTAGTTGATGTATAATATGCTTTTGCCATAAATACAGCAGTTCCTTTTGTTTTAGTCTCAACTCTTTCATTGATATTAACCAAAGACCAAGTATCTCTCATTGATCCTTTCATATTCCAACTTTCTTGATGGCGGCCATTCTCGCCTCTTTTTTCTCCCGATTCACACACAATCAATCTTGTAATCATTACAACATCTTGATAAACAACACCACTTTCTTCTCCATTAGAAACTTCCCATTGAATATCCCAACGAAAATGTCCACATTTATCAGCTTTATAATAAATATCTTTATACGATAACACACTTTGACCTGGAGGAGGAGGAGATTGTTGTCCCCACCATACAAGCCCGAGACAATCTGTGTACATCACTGAATTTCCACGTGAAAACCCGTACAAATTACGTCCTCCCTGTTCTCCGATAGGATCGCGGGTGAGCCAGCGACCGTCAGTGGGGTTGTAGTCTCGGTAATTATAGTACATGGTACCTGTTTCACGGTCGGTTATTTCGCTGGAAAAACCTAGCGGATTTGCGTGGGCACAAGAACCGCTTTCGATGATCGTGCGACCATAGGGGTCATACTCGTAGCTTGCCACGAGTCTTCCCGTTTCGTCGAGCATTTCCGTCACGTTTTTCGTGAAATCGTGACCATAGCTGTAGTGTGTTCCATCGGAGGTCGTCAGACCCAGCGGACGCGTGGCCTCCGGTTCCGACGGATCCCACAGAATCGCATGCACCAGGGCATCTCCATTCAATGCGTGGAGCGTTGCGATGCGCAGGTAGCCCCGGTACAGGTAGTGTTCGTCCCGCGTCAGTATTCCGTTGGTAGGCACCTGGCAGAGACAACTATATTTATACAATGATGCACCCTGAAATATACTTGCATAATACTACACTACAATAGCAGGGATGTCTTAAGAAAGCATCCCTGCTATTTTATAATTTAGTATATTCCCTAATTTATTGCTGAGGGTCTATAGCCAAATCGATCTATATCATCTTTGCGGGCTCCATATTTAATCAATAAATTACGTATTTTATCATAATTCCTTTCCGGACCCAGCAAAGTTATTGCTGTTCTTCCTTCCCTATCTTTTGCATTTACGTCAGCACCATGTTCCAGTAATGCTTTTACTATTGGATATCCCCAATCTATTAATTCATCATTAACCGGCCCAACTCCTCTAGATTCCCCGCACACAGCATGCAAGAGCGTATCACCATCACGATAGCTAACATTGGGATTTGCTCCATGGGTTAAAAGCCATTTTATAATTTCAATGTTTCTATTCATCAATGGGTATTCTCCATGCGAATTCGGTTCATTGATTTTAAGACCATGGTTCACCATGAATTCTATTTCTTCCCTGCTTTCTATTTCTGAATACCGCATTATATTTGGGTCGGCTCCCGCTTCAATTAGTATTCTTCTTGCAGATTCATCTTTCACAAGATTCAATGGATAGTATTTTTTCAACCGTATAGGGAGAATTTCAATCTAAAATTATTGCTTATTCGTTTGACGGATTTCTTCTAGGCAATGGCTTACCTAGAGATACTATTTTTATAACAGAATATATGGTCTTTTGACATATCATTAACAACACTTCCAAACTCATCATTAGATATTTATTAATTTTCTTCGGAAGACTCGCCGATATTGATTAAAAACAAGAAGAGAAACTCCTGAAAAAATAAATGAAAAACAAACAATATATTTATATTAAAGTTAATTTTTCATAAAATCCAGATATCATATCATAAATACTCTCACAAAAATCTGAGAAAATATTATAATTTTTTTCAAATATATTTTCCTCTACTTTAATATTAAAGTCTATATCTCCATTACCCATAATTGTCTTTCTAAGCCATATTGTGAATTCATTATATGATTCCAAATCTTTTATTACAAGAGGATTAATAGAAAAATGAAAGGTCATAAAATCCTTGTTGTCGGAGAATGAATTTCTCAAGCAAAATGGATCATTTAAATCCTTATCTGTTATAATCTTATCTTTATACAATCTTTTTATATAAAATATTTCCGCCCCTATGCCTGTATCATAAATCTCAGAATAGTCATAGCTCATTCCTACAAATATAAGAAATGCATACGATTTTGCAATTTCTTCATATTTGTTTTTATCATATTGTGGGATTTTTGAATATTCATGCAATGTACACTTATTTAGATTCCTATGTTTAGATAGCAATGAGTAAAATACGAATTCCCTATTTTTAAGATTTTCTTCCATCTCGAAATTCTTACCAAATAAATTCGCAATAATAATAAATTGAATTATAATTATTCCATACAATACTATCTTTTGTGCTGTTAATTTTATTTTTTTCATTTCAAATATTATATCATTTCCCATGTACATGATATGTATATGGGAAATGATAGTTAAATATATTTTATTTCTTACTACAAATACCCTCACACCAACTTATTGCCTTTGCAACATACTCATTATATTTTTCGGTGAATTTATTTTGTAATACACTTATGGGAGGAAATGGATTGTTTTCATTAAATCCATTCGTTGTATCATTAATTTGTAGACCAAAATTTTCAGGACCTAAAACTACCCCATATACATTAGTACCATCGTTTCCAAACCATTTTGATTGACAGTCGCAAACAACAAAAACTCTATAATAAAATGCATATGCAATTATAGAGGAAGCTGATGTTATAGATTTACTAACGCCTGCAAATGCTTTTTCTGCAACTGGATATATTTTACCTGCTTTATTAAATCTCATAATTGTTTTAGCATTCGTATAGATTTCTGCCTCATTTTTATTCATGCCAGCCATGACTAATTTAATGGTTGTTTTTGTTTTTATTGAACAACACTTACCGTCATGTTTTCTATCTGGAAATAGATTAATTAAATCTTGTATTATATCTAATCCCATATAATCTATATAAATATTAACACTATTTCCGACAAACCCGTACAAATTACGTCCTCCCTGCTCCCCGATGGGGTCGCGGGTGAGCCAGCGGCCGTCGGTGGGGTTGTAGTCTCGGTAATTATAGTACATGGTACCTGTTTCACGGTCGGTTATTTCGCTGGAAAAACCTAGCGGATTTGCGTGGGCACAAGAACCGCTTTCGATGACCGTGCGACCATAAGGGTCATACTCGTAGCTTGCCACGAGTCTTCCCGTTTCGTCGAGCATTTCCGTCACGTTTTTCGTGAAATCGTGACCATAGCTGTAGTGTGTTCCATCGGACGTCGTCAGACCCAGCGGGCGCGTGGCCTCCGGTTCCGACGGATCCCACAGAATCGCATGCAACAGGGCATCTCCATTCAATGCGTCGAGCGTGGCGATGCGCAGGTAGCCCCGGTACAGGTAGCGTTCGTCCCGCGTCAGCGTGCCGTTGACACGCACCTGGCGGCGGCAGCGGCGCCCCATGGAATCGTAAGCACTGGTGACCACGGTTTTCCCATCGGCGCTCGTCCATGTCACGGGACGGCGTTCCGCGTTCCAGACAAGCGACCATTCCCCTGTT